>JAQBQI010000808.1 GCA_028287085.1 Myxococcaceae bacterium | reverse complement strand
CGGCGGCGCTCGCGCCGATGGGCGTGCGCGCCGACGACGAGCCCGCGCACGGCGGGGCCGACCTCGGGCCGCTGGCGCCGGCGGGGGTTCCGCGGGTCGACCTCGGGCAGGACATGCGCACGTACTTCGACCACCACCACACGGCCAACGACACGCCCGCGGTGCTCGACGAGCGCAGCCTCGACCAGGCCGTCGCCGTCTGGACCGCCGCCGTCGGCGCCCTCGCGGTGATGGACGGCGGCCTCGGCCGCGCGCCCGTGGAGGCCGCTCGCTGATCGCGCGTCAGCGCGCGACGTCGCGCTCGGCGAGGCCGGCCACGTGCGCCAGCACGCGGTCGTGGATCGCGTGCAGCAGCACCTCCGCGGGCACGACCCAGTACGACTCCGGGAAGATCGCCATCGTGTACCAGGTGCTCCCTTCGAGGCGCGTGCGCCCGCCCGGCAGCGCCGTCAGCCGGAACTCCCCGCGCCGCGACACCATGTAGCCCTCCAGGTGCGGCGCGTGGACGTGCCGGTAGGGGCTCAGCTCGGTCATCGACGGCGGCTGCGAGCGCACGTCGAAGGAGAGCCGCGCGCCCGGCTCCCAGCGCGTGATCGGCTCGACGAAGGGGCCCGTCGAGAACTCGCAGTGGCGCACCGCGCCGACCCCCGCGCCGTCGATGCGCGCCCGCATCGGGTAGGCCACCCCGAGCCGGAAGAACCACTCCGGCGGCGGCGGCAGCTCGGTGAACCCGACCACGTGGCGCCACACCGCCGACGGCGGCGCGTCGATCTCGCGCACCGAGACGGCCTCGCGCAGCGTCGGGTGCGCCACGCGCGCCTCCATCCCCGCCAGGCCCGGCAGGCCCACCAGGAAGACCCCCAGCACCTGCAGCCGCGCGGGGTGGCGGGCGTGGCGGATGATGGTCCACGCGACGAGCGCCCCGACCGAGGCCACCGCGAGGGCGATGGGCGTCGCCATCGCGAGGCAGAGCAAGCCCTCGAGCGCGAAGAGCAGGATCGCCGCGCCCGTGGCCACGACGGTCAGCATCGCGAGGCCGAGGGTGCTCGGGAGCGTGCGCACGGGGCCGCGGTTGCCGAGCACCGTCGTGACCACGCCCATCGCGAAGGGCGTCGCGAAGAAGAGCGCCGCGCCGTAGGTGCGCAGCCCGTAGACGCTGAGGGCGGTCATCGCGAGGCCCACCACCACGCCGGCGAGCACCGCCAGCACCGAGTCGCGCACGCCCGACTCGAGCGGCGCCACGGGCTCCTGCCCGGGCAACGGGCGGAAGGGCGTCGTCGCGGGCGCGCCCCACGGCGCGTCGACCCTCGTCGGGAGCAGCGCGAGGACGGCGATGAGCGCCCAATTGAGCCCGGGCACGAGGAAGGCGACGCCCCACCACGGGGAGCGCCCCGCGTTGGCCGCGCGCCGCACGCTCATCGACAGGCCCACCCACAGGAAGGGCAGCGACGCGAGCGCGAGGGTCGCGTGCATGGACGTCGGCACGTTGCTGCCGAGCAGGCGGTCGCGCACCGCGAGGCTCGGGATGAAGTAGGCCTCCGGCGGCCACGCGCGCCGCAGGAAGGCGTAGACCACCGCCGCGTCGACGGCGTACTTCAGCGCGAAGAGCGCCGCGCCCGCGAGCAGGTAGTGCCGCCGCGTGACCGGCGCGCGCAGCCCGAAGAGAAGCGACGCAATCGGGAAGCTCGGGGGCGCATCGGCGTTCATCGCCGGATGAGGCGCGCGCGGGCGGCGCGCGGTCAACCGCCGGTCGGGCGATGTGCCGGGGCGGGCCGATCCGTGCCCGCGGCCGTGTTGTCGCTTGAGGCGCGGGCGCCACGACCGTAGCGTCGAGCCCGGCCGCCCTCCGCGGCCGAAGGAGTCGATCGAGGCCCATGCCCAGTAGGACGCCACACCACCTCTTCGCCGCGCTGCTGTGCAGCCTCGCGCTGCTCGCCGGCTGTACCGCCGGCACCTCGATCGTCGGGGGCTACGACGCGGGGGCCGACCTCGGCACCGACCTCGGCGCCGACGTCCCCGTCGACCGCGGCCTGACCTGCGGCGCGGGGCAGACCCTCTGCGGCGACCGCTGCGTGACCTCGGCCACCGACGACAACCACTGCGGCGCGTGCGGCCGCCAGTGCGCCGCGAGCGAGCGCTGCATGGCCGGCCAGTGCCGGACGGTGTGCCCGACCGGGCAGACCGCGTGCGCCGCGGCCGCGGCCGACGGCGGCGCGGCCGTCAACGTGTGCGTGCTGCTCCCCACCGACGCGCAGAACTGCGGCGCGTGCGGGCGGCGCTGCGGCCCCGGCGAGGTCTGCTCCAACGGCGCCTGCGGCACCACCTGCCAGGCGGGCCTCGCGACCTGCACGGGCGCCGACGGCGTGGCGCGCTGCGCGATGCTCAGCGTCGACCCGCTGAACTGCGGCGCGTGCAACACGGTCTGCGGCGCGGGCCGGGCGTGCCTCGCGGGCGTCTGCGAGGTGAGCTGCCTGCCGGGCTTCACGGCGTGCAGCGCCGCGGGCGACGCGGGCGCCACGACCTGCGTCGACCTGCAGGCCTCGCGGGCCAACTGCGGCGCGTGCGGCGCGGCCTGCGCCGCGGGCCAGGTCTGCTCGCTGGGCGCGTGCGTGACCTCCTGCCCGGTGGGCCAGGCCGACTGCTCGGGGGCCTGCCGCGACCAGCAGACCGACCGCCTGCACTGCGGCGCCTGCGACCGCGCGTGCATGCCCGGCGAGGTGTGCTCCGCGGGCGCCTGCCAGACCTCCTGCCCGGTGGGCCAGGCCGCCTGCTCGGGCTCGTGCCGCGACCTCCAGAGCGACCGCGGCAGCTGCGGCACCTGCGGCAACGCCTGCGCCGCGGGCCAGGTCTGCTCGGCCGGCGCCTGCGTCACCTCCTGCGTGACGGGGCAGACCGACTGCGCGGGCTCGTGCCGCGACCTCCAGGGCGACCGCGCCCACTGCGGCATGTGCGGCCGCGCCTGCGCCGCCGGCCAGGTGTGCTCGGCCGGCGCGTGCATCACCTCGTGCCCCGGCGGCCAGACCGACTGCGGCGGATCGTGCCGCGACGTCGCCAGCGACCGCGCCCACTGCGGCATGTGCGGGCGCGTCTGCGACCCCGGCCAGGTGTGCTCCGCGTCCGCCTGCGTGACCTCCTGCGAGGCGGGCCTCAACGACTGCGCGGGCTCGTGCCGCGACCTATCCAACGAGCACACCAAAGAACTCATGTCACTCCGAG
>JAQBQI010000802.1 GCA_028287085.1 Myxococcaceae bacterium | reverse complement strand
GCTCGGCCACTGCGCCGCGGCCCGCGTGGCGTGCGTGACCGACGCGATGTGCGGCGCCGGCGACCGCTGCGTCGACCCGCTGCGCCTCGGGGCGCGCGTGCGGTCGATCACCCCGCGCGACGAGACGATCACGATCTACCCCCACCTCGCGGTCGACGGCGACGGCTACGGGGTCGTCTGGGCGGCCGTCACCGACGAGGCCTCGGACGTCTGGTTCGCGCGCCTCGACGCCGAGGGCAAGCGCCGCGGCGCGGCCGTGCAGCTCACCCGGGGAGGTTCGTTTCGACTGCGCCCGCGGCTCGCGCGCGGCCCCTCGGGGTGGGCCGTGGGCTGGCTCGACGTGAGCGACGACGGCGTCGCGAGCCACGTGCTGCGCCTCGACGCCGGCGGCCGGCCGCAGGGCGCGCCGGTGCGGGTGGGCGGGGGCGACCTCGCGGTGCTCTCCGACGTGGTCGCGAGCGGTTCGCAATACGGGGCGGGGTATTTCTCCGCCAGCGCGGCGCAGCAGATCAGCGTGCACCTCGCGCGCTTCGGGCAGGAGGGCGCGGTGGGCACGCCGGTCACCGTCGCGTCGAACCAGCTGGTGCTCGGGCACCTCGGGCTCACGGCCGCGAACGGCGCCTTCGCCCTCGGCTGGAACCACTTCGTCCCGCGCGACGAGACCGCCGCGACCCTCGTGGCGCGCGTGGCGGCCGACGGCGCGGTCGCGACCCCGGTGCGCCTCGACGGCCACGCGGGGCGCAACGGGGGCGTGGCCCTCGACGCCGTCGGCGGCGCGGTCGGCGCGGTCTGGGAGGACAACTTCGAGGAGACCGACGACAGCTTCCGCAACGGCCTCGCCTTCGGGGGGCTCACGGCCGAGGGGCGGCCGCTGCCCCGCAAGGCGGTCACCGCGCGCACGGCGATCCACCTCGAGCCCAACCTCGCGGCGGCCGGCGCGCAGCACGGGCTCGTGTTCACGCGCCTCGACGACGAGACCCCGACGGTGCAGTTCGGCCGGCTCGACGCCGCGGGCGCGCTGGTCGGCGGGCTCACCCAGCTCAACGGCCGCGCCTCGCTGGCCGCGCTCGGCGCCGTCGCCTTCAACGGCCGCGGCTACGCCGTCGCCTGGACCCAGCTCGACACCGACGGCGTCACCCTCCGCTTCGCGCGCCTCGACGCCAACGGCCGGCGCGTCGGCGCCGAGGTCCCCATCAGCCCGCGCTGAGCCCGCCGGTGGTCGCTGTGACCCGCCCGTAGTAGCTTCCGCCCCGTCGTCGCCCGAGGCCCCGCCGCGGGCAACCCCCGATTCTTCCCCACAACGCGTCTGCCCAACAACGTTCCCCCGAAGGAGCACACCCCGCCCCATGGCCCGTATCCCGGCTCTCCGCACCCCCTGGCGCTCGCTCGCGGTGCTGTGCCTCACGGCGCTCTCCGCCGGCGGCATCGACTGCGCGCAGGAGCGCGACCCCATCAACCGCGTCCGCGAGAACGCCCTGGCGAAGAGCTTCTTCGTCGGCGCGAGCTACACCGACCAGAACGACGACCCGGAGTTCTACGCGAACAACTTCGTCGTCGACGGCACGGCCGACAACGCGATGATGCCCGTCGGCACCTACGACGACGTCGACCGCATCCGGTGGGAGATCCAGGAGGACTTCCTGCTCGCGCGCAAGTCGTACGAGTACATCGAAGGGAGCGAGGGCCGGGCCGCCAGCGCGCAGCGCACGCCCCACGGCGTCATCGTCGCGGCCTACCGCATCGAGAGCCAGTTCGACCAGCGCCGCGCCTACAACCCGAGCACCGGCGAGGAGATCAACGTCGTCGAGGAGAACACCTCCGACCGCCGCTGGCCCGAGCGCGACTTCATCCGCGTCGACTGGTCGCGCAACCTGGTCAACAACCCCGACTGGTCGTGGGTCTGGTACGGCTCGGTCTTCGGCGAGATGTCCTTCTCGCCCGTCGCCTGGAGCGAGAACAACCCCGCCTCGCCCGACGCCAACAACTTCTGCGAGATGACCGCCGGCATGGTGCGCGACCCCGCCACCGGCGGCTGCGTCGCCGCGACCAACCCGCGCAATCACCCCGGCGGGTACCTCGACGTCACCTCGAAGTGGCTGGTCAACCCGGAGAACTCCTACCTCTTCGAGGAGCCCATCCCGACCTGTCTCATCGCCAACTTCTTCGCCAACGGGCCCGTCTACTCCTGCGCCCAGCAGGAGACCGTGATCCGCACCTCGTTCCGCCGCGTGGTCGACCGCGACTTCGAGCCGCTCGAGCTGACGCGTCAGCCCTACGACCTCGTCGGCGGCCCGCGCGCCGAGCGCAACGGCTACGACCCGGGCTACGGCCTCGTCGACCACAACTTCCACCGCTTCGCGATGATCCACAACCTGTGGGATCGCTCGCACCTCGAGCCCGCCGTGCAGTGCACGGTCAACACCGACGCCGACGCCGACGGCACCGCCGACGCCTGCGGGGCCTCGAGCAACGCCGAGCGCGCGGGCTCGCAGTGCGACACCGTCTCGCGCCGCTGCACCATCCCGTACCGCCGCCGCGTGGTGCGCCCGATCGCCTACTACACCAACACCGACATGCCCCCGGAGATGCAGGACCACGTCGTGGTGCCGGGCCCCGAAGGCGTCGACACGTACCGCTTCCCGACCCCCGCCGAGGTCGCCGCCCGCGGCTACGTGCGCGGCGCCTCGGAGGACATCATCGACTCGTGGGACCGCGCGATCATGTCGGCCATCGCCAACTCCCGCGAGGTCGAGTGCCGCCGCACCGGCGGCGAGCGCGGCGCCTGCCACGCGCAGTTCTTCGACAACGCCACCGAGCCGCAGGGCGACGGCGCCTGGCTCGCCGAGCGCCCCAAGGCCGCCAACGGCCCGGCCGTCGTGATCTGCCACAACCCGGTGCGCGCCGACGACTCCACCGCCTGCCGCGAGCCCGGCTACGCCGCGCGCCTCGGCGACGTGCGATTCAATCACATCACGTACATCCCCGGCCGCACCCGCGCGCCCTTCGGCGGCATCGCCCACTGGGGCTACGACCCGCTGACCGGCGAGGTCGTGTCGAACGGCGGCACCAACATCGGCCGCTCGGCCGAGTACGCCGCCGCGCAGCAGCGCGACTTCATCCTGCTCGCGCTCGGCGAGCTCGACGTCGGCGACTACGTCAACGGCGCCGCCTCGTCGCGCTTCGCCAACGTGGTGCGCAACCCCGCCGGCCAGCCCCGCCGGCGCTTCAGCGACCAGGACCTCGCGCAGCGCGTGCTCGCCGTCAACGGCCCCAACGCGGCCCGCGACCTCGGCGTGCGCGCCCAGGCGCAGTCGTCGACCGAGCGCGGCCTCGCGCAGCACGACAACGCCTTCTTCGACACCTCGCCCGTGACCGGCAACGTCACGCGCACCGCGGCGCGCGTCGAGGCCAACGAGGCCCTCGTGCGCAACACCACGCTCGAGGCCGACATGATCGACGAGCACTGGCTCGCCAACCTCGGCATCGACCCGCGCTCGCCCCGCACCCAGGGGCTGCTCGACACGGCCTCGCCCCTGCGCCGCATGGACCCGGAGGTCGCCGAGACCACCTGGCACACGCTGCTGCAGCGCCTCGAGCGCCGCGGCTTCTGCTTCCAGGACATGGGCGCCGCGCCGATGGTCGGCAGCGTCGACCTGCAGGGCGTCGCGCGCTACTTCGCGCGCAAGTACGCCGCCGTCTCGCCCGCCGAGCGCTCGCGGCGCATCTACAACGACCTGCGCGTCGAGGCCTACAAGGGCATCGCGCTCCACGAGATCGGCCACTCGCTCGGGCTCTACCACCTGCCCGTCTCGAGCTACGACTCGATGAACTACAACCCGCAGTACTGGCAGCTGCGCACCCGCAACGGCACCGCGACGCAGACCTGCACCCCCGTGTGCACGGTGAACAACTGCTCCAACACGCGCAACGCCGACCAGAACCAGGACAACTGCATGGGCCCGCGCTACCTCGACCCGACCTCGGACGAGGAGCTCGGCCTCGCGGAGGGCTCCGAGCCGCACGCGGGCATCGACTACTTCGGCAACACCTCGGTGATGGAGTACCAGTGGGAGCGCTTCGACGAGACCGTCGGCATCGGCTCGTATGACCACTACGCCATGGGCATCCTCTACGGGCGCGTGCTCGAGACGATGGAGTCCGACCCCGCCCGCGGCGGCACCTCGACCGAGGACCAGGACCGCTACTCGCCCCGCCTGCGCTCGCAGCTGAGCGACCTCGACCAGATCCAGTGGACCGACCCCGTGCTCGCCCAGACCGGCGTGCTGCCGATCCACTACACCGAGCTCGCGCGGCAGATGTCGATCTTCGACCCCGCGCAGTGCCGCGACGCCACCGCCGAGGAGCGCGCCCGCTACGCCTGGCGCCTCGTCGACGGCAAGATCTGCCGCCTGCACCCGCGCGACCACGCCGCGATGACCGACTTCGAGAGCGGCCCCACCTCGGCGAGCTCGACCCGCGAGGCGCCGCTCTGGCGCACCCGCACCACCGCCCGCACCGGCGCCAACCAGCTGCGCTGGGGCTACCGCGTCGCCTGGGACATCGGCACCGGCTACCCCCACATCAACTATTTCGACCAGGGCGCCGACGTCTACGAGGTCACCCAGTCGAACATCCGCAAGTACGAGCTGACCTACCCCTCGCTCTACTTCCGCCGCAACAACCGCGAGTACTCGCAGTGGGGCATCCCCGCGTACCTCTCGCGCAACATCTTCCGCCGCCTGCGCGGCTACCACTGGAGCGTCGCGCGCGACTCGGCCTACTACAGCTCGGTCTTCAGCGCGGCCACCTACGACCGCGTGACGCGCGACGACAACTGGATGCGCCCGCTGCTCGTCGCGGGCACCGACATCTTCGACTTCTTCGCGAAGGTCATCCTGCGCCCCGAGGTCGGCAACTACGAGCCCATGCCCGCGGCCGACCAGCTGCCCGGCCGGCGGCCCATCTTCGACGCCGCCGAGGACGGCAGCGACCTCGTGCCCGAGTTCGAGGTCGGCCTCGTCGACGGGCGCTTCATCGGCGAGGAGTTCGACAACGCCGTGGGCGGGTCGTGGGACTACCACTCGTACCTGATCCACGCGGGCTCGTACCCGGAGAAGCCCATCGCGGCGATCATGCTCACCGACACGCGGCCGACCTTCTCGTCGATCTCGCGCGGGCTCTACCTCGACGGCCGCGAGTTCCAGGTGAACTTCCGCACCGACATGCCGCAGGCCTTCGACCGCCTCCTCGGCGGCGTGCTTGCGGAGGACTGGGACACCGTCGCCATGCACGTGCCCACCGTGCCGAGCGGCGGCACCGCGGGCCTGCCCGCGCTCGAGCCCGCCCTGCTCCCGCTCTGGACCGTCGGGTCGCGCACCGCGCCCGCCGAGCCGCGCCGCCCGGCGGGCTCGCGGCTGCTCTTCCCCAACGTCGGCTACCGGCAGCAGCTGCCGATGGTCGTCTGGTCGATGCTGTTCTCCTCGCTCAACAGCAACCTCGACACCATCCACCGCACCCGCATCTTCACCGAGGGCGGGCCCGAGGCGGTCGACATCGCCGAGAGCGAGCGCACCCGCTTCCGCAACCCGGAGTCGGGCATCACCTACGTCGCGCGCCGCTACGGCCCCGACTCGGTCGACGGCGAGGTCATCGACAGCGGCATCGCGTCGCGCATGATCGCCCACGCCAACGAGCTGCTCGTCGACACCTACCAGGTGCGCGTCGACGACCGCCTGCGGCCCATCTACAACCCCGACGGCTCGGTCGACCCCGTGCTCCAGAACGGCCAGCTCGTGCCCTCGCACGCCGACGACGCGCAGCGCCAGGTCACCGCGGTGACCCGCTACCGCAACTACGTCGGGCTCATCGACGCCACCCGCTACGCCTCGCGGCTGCTCGGGTACGGCACCCTGCACTGACCGCTGCTGCCACCGACGCATCGCCGCGATAGAGTCGCGCGGCGATGACCCCCCCTGGCGCACGCCGCCGTCCCCCCTCCCTCCTCCTCGCCACCGCCCTCGGCCTCGGCTGCATCTTCAGCGCGCGCCGCGCCGCCACCAACGACGGCGACGGCGCGCCCCGCTGGATCGCCCTGCGCGACCGCACCGCCCCCGACGCGGGCGCCCCCGACGGCGGCGCGCCCGTGGTCGCGTCGG
>JAQBQI010000783.1 GCA_028287085.1 Myxococcaceae bacterium | reverse complement strand
ACGACGTCGCGTACGGCGCCTTCGCGAGCGCCGGGCACGACGGCGCGACCAGCCACTACGTCCCCGTCCCCGCGGGGGCGCCGCTCACGCTGCAGATTCGCGCGCACGCCGCGCGCGTCTGCGCGGGCCTGCTGCGCGGGACCGTCACCATCACCCCGGCCGACCAGTCGGTCGTCACCGCCGTGGCCGTCGGCCGCGCGACCGCCCCGCTCAGCCCTCGCGCGCTGCTCCTCTGCGCCGATGCCGCGGGTGACGGCGCGCCGAGCTGCACCCCCACGCCCATCCGCTGACCCACCCCCGCCGGTCGCACGTCGGCCCGCCGCGCCGCCCTCCCCGCGCGTGGGCTCCGTCCCCGGAGCTCCCGCCCACCTACAGCGCTCGACGTGAATGCCTCCGCGGAGGATGTACGGAACCACGTCCACCGACCCGCGCCGGTGGTGTGGACCAACCCGGCGTCCGCCACCGCCGCGAGCGACCACCGCTGCGGCCGTCGCCGCCGACGTTTCTGCGGACGATTTCGCGCCGCGCCGGTGTGCCGCTCGTCCCCACGGAGGGCCTCGATGTCGACCCAGGCCCTACCCCCGTGCCCCGCTGCGGAGGAGGTAGGCAGGGTGGGACGATGCAACCAAAACCCTCACGAAAATGCTTGCCACAAGGCATTTTCGAGCGATCGACCGTAGACCGAAGGCCGTAGTCGCCTCTAGGGTGGTCGAGTGATGTCACCCGTCGAGTCGAACGCCCGCGACCACGCTTCAGGGTAGTCGCTCGCGCCCGCGCCGGCGGGACGCGGACACACACAAGCGTCACCTTTACCGACATCGATGTCGGTAATCGGCCCCCCATTGTCTCGCGTCGCAGCCTCCGGAGGCACCCCGCCATGGATCGACCCCTCGCCACTTCGCTGACCGTCTCGGGCTTGATCCTGTTCGCCCTCGGCGCGGCCTCGTGCTCGGTCGATCGAGGCCGGAGCCCCGTCGCGGAGCCCGCCGCGCCCCCGGTGACGCCCTCGTCGCCGAAGGACCCGGCCGCCCCCGCGGATCCGGCCGCCCCGTCGCCCTTCGAGCTCGTCTCGCCGGCGCCCGACGGCACCTGCGAGGACGCCGACGGCGACCTCCACGGCCAGGGCTGCGTGGCCGGCCCCGACTGCGACGACGCCAACGCCACCGTCACCGGCGAGTGCGCCCGCTGCCTGCGCCCCGAGGAGGGCTGCGAGTGCGCCGCCGGGGCCCCGTCGGTGCCCTGCGGCGACACCCGCGAGGGCGTCTGCGGCACGGGCCTGCGGGTCTGCGACGGCGGCCGCTGGTCGGAGTGCCTCGGCTTCAGCGTGCAGCCCATCATCGCCGCGACCCACGGCGTGTGCGCCGGCCTCTGCGACCCGACCTGCCGCCAGATCGTCGACTGCCCCACCGCCGGCGACGCGATGCCCGCCAACAGCACCGGCGTGGGCTTCGGCACCGAGGCCGCCGCGGCCTTCTGCCCCGCGGGCTCGCCCAACGGCGGCATCACGCCGGCCTGCGAGGTCGCGCCGGGCGGGCCCTACCTCCGCTCGATCTCCCCGCGCGTCTGGATCGACGCCTGCGCCGCCGCCGGCAGCCAGCGCATCCTGATCAACTCCGACGAGGGCGTCACCACGGTGCCGATGCCCTTCACGTTCTCGTTCTACGGCGTGCCGTACACGAGCGCGCGCGTCTCCGCGAACGGCTACCTCTCCTTCTCCGACGCCGCCCCGCAGTGGGTGAACTCGATGCTCCCCACGAGCACCGTGCCCAACTCGGTGTTCGCGTTCTGGGACGACCTCATCCAGCGCTCGACCGGCGTCTGCGTCGCCACCACGGGCACCGCGCCCGACCGCACCTTCGTCGCGCAGTGGGTCGACGCGTCGTTCTTCCCCGCGAACGACCCCGACACGCACCTCACCTTCGAGGTGCTGCTCGACGAGCGCACCAGCACCGTCGACGTGCGTTACCTCCAGATGACCGGCGAGGGCGACCGCGCCACCGGCGGCAGCGCCACCGTCGGCGTGCAGCAGGGCGCGGGCAGCTCGTACGACCTGGTCGCGTACAACACCCCGGGCGTCACCAGCTCCGGCAACGGCTTCCGCTGGACCCCGTCGGCCACCTCGACGCGCTGCCCGCGCGGCGAGTACCGCCGCGTCTTCGACGGCGGCTGCGCGACCCCGACCGAGCCCACCAACATCCCCATCTGGGGCTCGCTGTCCTACTCCGCGACCGTGCCGACGGGCTCGGCGATCCACTTCGACGTGCGGGCCGCCGACAGCACCACCGACCTCCAGACGGCGACCGTGTACCGCCTGCCCGACGCCCCGCGCGGCGCCACCGCGACCTCGGTGCCGACCAGCCTCAACCTCGGCGCGTGGCTGCGCGCGGTGCAGCCGCGGCTCGAGCGCGCCCGCTTCGTCGAGGTGCGCGCCTACCTCGACCCCGGCGCCGCCTTCGACTCGCCCCCCACCCTCGGCTCGATGGAGATGCAGTTCAACTGCGTGCCCAGCGAGACGCCCACGATCTGCCGCGGCGGCGCCTCGTGCTTCGTCACCAACAACTGCCACCAGGGCGAGGTGCAGTGCGACGCCGAGGGCCGCCCCCGCTGCGTCGACATGGGCCAGCTGCCCGCCGGCACCAACTGCGGCACCGGCACCTTCTGCACCTCGGCCGGAACCTGCGACGCCTGCGACGAGGGCGCCGCCTGCACCCTCGCCAACGCCTGCCTCATCGGCCGCGTGTCGTGCGCGACGGGCGCGCCCCAGTGCGTCGCCGCCGCCAACCGCCCCGCGGGCACGGTCTGCGGCGTCAACAACAACGGCAACTACCGCCGCGACGCGTCGCCCTTCGGCTGGTTCGACGCCTGCAACGCGCCGGGCCACACCATCGTGCTCGCGGGCTCCGCCGACGGCGCCACCACCGTCACGCTCCCCTTCCCCTTCCGCTTCTACGGCACGCCCCGCAGCGACATGATGGTCTCCGCCAACGGGTACATCGCGTTCCCGAGCGCGCCGATCAACTGGATCAACACGGCGCTGCCGGAGACCTCCTTCGGCGACGCGATCCTGCCCTTCTGGGACGACCTGGTGATGCGCGAGGGCGTCTGCCTCGCGACCTACGGCGCCTCGCCCGACCGCCTCTTCGTCGCCCAGTGGTCGAACGCCGACCTCGAGGACCGCGGCGGCACCGGCAACATCGGCGCGCAGCTCAACTTCGAGGTCGTCCTCGAGGAGGCCTCGCAGTCGGTCTCGGTGATCTACGGCAACATGCTCGGCGACGCGCGCGCCACGGGCTCGGGCGCCACCGTCGGCATCCAGAGCGCCGACAACGTGCGCCGCGACCAGGTCGGCTTCAACACGGCCGGCGTCGTCACCTCGGGCGGCTCGTACCGCTGGTCGCCCCCCATCAGCGGCATCTGCGACGGCGCCGGGACCTGCTCGAGCTGCACCCCCTCCGAGGTGTGCGACGGCCTCGACAACAACTGCAACGCCCTCATCGACGACGCGGTGCCGGACATCACCTGCGGCGTCGGCGCGTGCCGCCGCACCGTCCCGGGCTGCCTCCGCGGCGCGGTGCCGGTGTGCACCCCGGGCGCGCCCACCGGCGAGATTTGCAACACCATCGACGACAACTGCAACGGCGTCGTCGACGAGGGCTGCAACGGCAGCCTCGCCTGCCCCGCCGACGTCACCATGCTCGCGGGCGACACCACCGCGCTCACGCTGTCCACCCTCGGCACCGTGTCCAACATCGCCTGGTCGATCGTCTCTGGCCCCGCCGGCGGCGCCTCGTCGGCCATCTGGAACCCCTCGGCGCCCACCTCGCGCAACGAGACGCTCCGCCCGATCATCGTCGGCGCGTACCGCGTGCGCGTCGACGCGCGCAACGGCTTCAACGCGCCGATCAGCTGCGAGTTCAACGTCACGGCGCAGGGCCACGGCATCCGCTTCGAGCTCACCTGGGACGGCGTCGGCGACCTCGACCTGCACGTGCACAACAGCGTCAACTCGGCCTGGTACAACGGCACCCCCAACGACTGCCACTACGCGCGCATGGTCACGACCTGGGGCGCCGTGCTCGACGTCGACAACGTCACGCGCAACGGGCCGGAGAACATCCGCCTCGACACCCCGACCATCGGCGAGAACTACACCGTCGCGGTGCACCAGTACGCCAACGGCGCGGGCCGCCGGGCCACCGTGAAGGTCTACTGCGGCGCCGGCACGACCCCGGTGAGCACCTTCGTCAGCGCCCCGCTGGCCGGCACGCAGGCCGGCAACTGCACCAACAACTCCTTCTGGCGGGTGGCGCGCGTCACCGCCGACACGGCGGGCGGCTGCACCGTCACCCCGATCAACGCCGTCACCACCAGCACGGCCGCCTGCACGGCCTTCTGACCCCTACCCCCCGGGGGCGCAGGCGCTGCCAGCTTCTCGACCCCGGCGGGCCGCGCGCCCTAAGGTCGCCGCCGAAGGACGGAGCGAAGCGCCCAATGCCCACCAAGGTTCACGTCATCGATCACCCGCTGGTGCAACACAAGCTGTCGCTCATGCGGCGCAAGCAGACCCCGACCAGCGAGTTTCGCGCGCTGCTCGAGGAGATCTCGATGCTGCTCGCGTACGAGGCCACCCGCGACCTCGCGCTCACCACGCAGCGCATCGAGACGCCCCTCGAGGCCGTCGACGCGCCGGTGCTCGACGGCAAGAAGGTCGTGATCGTGTCGATCCTGCGCGCGGGCAACGGCATCCTCGACGGGATGCTGAAGATCCTGCCGTCGGCGCGGGTCGGGCACATCGGCCTCTACCGCGACCACAAGACCCTCCAGGCGATCGAGTACTTCTTCAAGGTCCCGTCGGACATGGCCGACCGCGACGTCATCGTCGTCGACCCGATGCTCGCCACGGGCAACAGCGCCGTCGCCGCGATGGACCGGCTGGTGAAGACCGGGCCCCGCTCGATCAAGTACGTCTGCCTGCTCGCCGCCCCGGAGGGCATCGCGGTCTTCCAGGCGCAGCACCCCGACGTGCCGATCTACACGGCCTCGATCGACCGCTGCCTCAACGACGTCGGGTACATCCTCCCCGGCCTCGGCGACGCGGGCGATCGGCTCTTCGGGACGCGGTAGCTCAGCGCGGGATGTTGAAGCGCTCCTTCAGGAGCGCGGAGGCGGCGTCGCGGACGCTGTCGTCGTCGTAGCCGTACAGGGCCTTGAGCGCCGCGAGCGTCGCCCGCGCCCGCGCCAGCGCGTCGGGCTCGAGCGCCCCTTCGCCCTCCGACAGGATCACGAACAGGTCGCGCGCCACGGCCACGACCTGCTTGCGGTGCTCCTGGAAGAACACGTCGCGCAGCTTCGCGATGTGCTGCGGGAAGAGCCCCTTGGTGGGCAGCGGCTGCCCCGGGTGGTCGATGGCCCACGCGGCGACGCGCGAGATGAGGTTGCGGCGGAACTCCTCGTGCGAGCCGCCGAAGCCGAGCATGCGCTCGATCTCCTTCATCATCGTCTCGTCGGCCGGCTCCTCCTTGCGCGACACGCGGTTCTCGATCTTCTCGCCCTTGGTCCAGGCCGAGACGTGGAGCACGTAGCGCTCGAAGATCTCGTCGTAGCGCGCCTCGTCGGCGAGGCCCGTGGCGCTCCGCAGCTCGTCCTCGAGCGTGTCGAGCAGCCGCGCGCGCAGCGCCTTCAAGAACCACTTCGGGTCTTGGTACCCGCCCGCCGCGGTCTCCTGCCGCAGCCACTCGAACTCGCCCACGCGCGTGCTGAGCTCGCCGAGCGCGTCGAGCACCGCGAAGGGCGACAGCACCTTGTACTCGGGCACCTGCGCCGAATCGAGGATCAACCCCCGGATCTCCCGCGGCGACGCGCCGGTGCGCCCCTCGTAGTTCGCCTGCCGCTCGCTCTCGCGGTACACGGCCTCGATGCCCGCGCGCAGCTCGCGCGCCTGCTCCTCGCCGTAGCGCGCCGGCACCTTGCCGAGCGCCAGGAGGTCGGCCTTCTCCAGCGGGCTGAGCTCGCCGACGATGGTCGCGAGCGGCTTCGCGAAGGCCGCCGGCACCGGCTTGCGCAGGCGCGAGAGCACCGCGAAGAGCGCGGCCATCTCGGTCGCGTGCGGGGCCACCGGCCGCCCGACGCCGGGCGCCACCTGGCGGTCGTAGATCTCCTTCTCGAGGGTCCAGTCGATGAGGTAGGGGGCGCGCACCAGCTCGAGCCGGCCGCGAAACGACGCGTACTCCGGGTGCTCGCGGAAGGCCTCGAGGTGCCCCTCGTTGCTGCTGCCGATCATCACCAGGTTGGGCACCACGTTGGAGGTCGAGAGCGCGACCTCGCCCGTCTCGATCATCAGCAGCAGGTACTTCCACGCCTCGAGCGGGCGCTTGAGGAGGTCGGAGTATTCGAGCAGGCCGCCGGCCGCGTCGACGAGCTCGCCGAAGGGCTCGAAGAGCGCCGTGTTCTGGAGCGACGGCGGCAGCGACGAGAGCGAGCGCGACGCCGTCACCTGGCGCTCCTTGGCGTCGACGGCCATCTGCGGGCCGAGCGTGACCGCGCCGGTGCGGTAGCGCCGCGAGACGTACCAGCGCTCGACCTGCACGTGCGCGTAGACCCGCCGCAGGTCGCCGCGGTAGGCCGTGAACAGGGCCTCGAAGACCTGCTGCGACTTGTGCGAGAGCCCGCCCCGCCACAAGAACTGCGGCGGCCCCTCCTCGTCGCCCTCCACCGCCTCGAAGGTGTCGCGCAGCAGCTTCTGGCGCACCTCGGCGGGCAGCAACAACAACGGGTGGTCGCGCAGCTCGCAGAGCACCTTGGCGTCGATCTCGCGCTCGTCGAGGTGGGCGTAGGTGTCGCCGGGCGCGGGGCCGTCCTCGCGCGCGGCGCCGCCGAAGCCGATCTTCGCGTTGTCGGTGCCGCGCCCCCGCGGGAACACCCAGTTGAACTGGTAGAGCGCCCCCTCGTCGGCGTGGGAGTAGTCCTCCATCGCGCGCATCACGCTCGCCGCGAAGGTGCTCTTCGCGCTGCCGTTGGGGCCGTGCAGCAGCACCAGGCGGTTGACGGCGCCGAGCAGCGCGAAGTTCGAGAGCGCGCGGTAGACCTCGGCCTGCTGCGTCTCCTGGCCGATGAGGGCGTCGCGCTGGCCGACGTCGTCCTCCCACGGGAGGTCGAAGAGGTTCCAGCGGGTGAAGCGGCCGTAGGGGCGGGCGACCTCGCGCGTGCCGTAGTGGTCGAAGAGGTCGCGCAGCCAGCGCGCGGCGTCGCGCCCGTAGCGCCGCGGCGCCGCGGCGTACAGGTCGATGTATTCGTCGAAGCTCATCACCCGGCGCGCCCCGGCGAAGCGCTCCCGCTCGCGCTCCAGACCCGCCCGCACGCCCTCGACAGGGTTGTCCTTCATCGGGCCGGAGGGTAGCGCGAGCGGCCCCCCACAAGCCACGGCGTTACGCGCGCCGCACCGCCGCCTCGGCCGCCGCCCGCAGCGCCGCCGCGCGCGGG
>JAQBQI010000770.1 GCA_028287085.1 Myxococcaceae bacterium | reverse complement strand
GGCGCCCAGCACCCCCTCTGGCGCCAGGTGCTCTCCGTCTCCTTCGTCGACGACGTGCTCCCCTCGCAGCTCGCCGAGGTCTTCGTCATCAACTTCGCGTGGGTGCTCTCCATCTTCGTCGCGCTCAGCGCCGTCGCGCCGCTCTGGCGCCTCCTCGTGCGCGCGCCCCATCCCCCCGACGACTCCGCCGAGGCCCGCGCCCGCGCCTTCGTCACCGTCGCCTTCGTCGTCACGGTGCTCGCCGTCACGCGCTTCCGCACGCTGGTCATCCCCCGCTACGTGCTGCCCGCGGCGGTGCTGCTCCCGCTCATGGCGCAGCGTTCGTTGCACCTGCTCAAGGTCACGCCCCGCCTCCGCCTGCTGCTGCTCGGCGCCTCGGCCGGGCTCGCGCTCTTCTCCAACTTCCGCACCCGCGACGCCCTCGCCATGGGCCTCTTCGGAACCTTCGAGTGGGGCGACCACCGCCTCCTCGACCTCGCCTCGCGCGCGGGCGACCTCAACGCCCGCCGCGAGCACCTCGTCTACAACCTCGAGTTCACGCGGCTGAGCGCGCTGCTCGACGAGGCCGTCCCCCTCGCGCTCGCCGACGGCCACCACGAGCTCGCCCTGCACACCATCGCCGGGTGGCACCCCGTCGGCTTCGTCGACGACCGCACCCACCGCCGCGTGGCCACCGCCCGCGGCGCCCACGAGCCGCGCGTCTGGCACCTCAACGAAGTGCGCGCCGCCTCCCCTCGCCCGCCGCGGCTCTACCACCTCGAGCTGCCCGGCATGGACGACGACGACGAGCTGATCGTATGGCAGCAATACTATCGGGTGGGCGCGCCGCGGCGCTTCGTCCGCGACGGGTACACCCTCTCGATGCGCGAGCTCACGCTGCGCGCCGACGCGCCGGGGGCGCTCCCCTCGCCGTAGTTCTGTGAGAGATTCCCGGCCCGCCATGAGCAGCCCTCGGACCGTCCGCGTCGCCGACTTCATCGCTGGCTTCCTCGCCGACCGCGGCATCACCGACGTCTTCCTGGTGACGGGCGGCGGGGCGATGCACCTCAACGACGCCTTCGGTCGTGAGCCCCGGCTGCGCTACGTGGCCTGCCACCACGAGCAGGCCTGCGCGATGGCCGCCGAGAGCTACGCCCGCGTCTCGGGCCGCGTCGCCGCCGTCAACGTCACCACCGGCCCCGGCGGAACCAACGCCATCACCGGCGTCTGGGGCGCCTGGGTCGACTCGATCCCGATGCTGGTGGTGTCGGGCCAGGTGAAGTTCGAGACCACGGTGCGCGCCTCGCCGCTGCCCCTGCGCCAGCTCGGCGACCAGGAGATCGACATCGCCCGCGTCGTCGAGACGATGACCAAGTACGCCGTGATGGTCACCGACCCGCTCTCGATCCGGTACCACCTCGAACGCGCCCTCCACCTCGCCACGCACGGCCGCCCCGGCCCCGTGTGGATCGACGTCCCGATGAACGTCCAGGGCGCCCGCGTCGACCCCGACGCGCTGCGCGCCTACGACCCGCGCGAGGACGCCGTCGCCTTCCTCACGGTCGACCTCGACGCCGCCGCGCGCGAGCTCGTCACGCGCCTGCGCGCCGCCGAGCGCCCCGTGGTGCTCGCCGGCAACGGCCCGCGCCTGTCGGGCATGCACGCCGAGTTCGTCGCGCTCGTCGAGCAGCTCGGCGTCCCCGTCACCACCGCCTGGAACGCCCACGACGCCCTCTGGAACGCCCACCCCCTCTACGCGGGACGCCCCGGCACCGTGGGCGATCGCGCGGGGAATTTCGCCGTGCAGAACAGCGACCTGCTGCTGGTGCTGGGCTGCCGGCTCAACATTCGGCAGATCAGCTACGGCTGGCAGAACTTCGCGCGCGCGGCCTTCAAGGTGATGGTCGACGTCGACGCCGCCGAGCTGAAGAAGCCCACCCTCGCGATCGACCTGCCCGTGCACGCCGACCTGCGCGACTTCATCCCGGCGCTGCGCCGCGCGGTCGAAGAAGCCGGTGGCGCCGGCGATCACGCCGCGTGGGTCGCGTGGTGCAAGCAGCGCGTGGCCGCGTACCCCACGGTGCTGCCCGAGTACTGGGCGCTCGAGGGCAGCGTGAACCCCTACTGCTTCATGCAGACCCTCTTCGAGGCGCTGCCCGAGAACGAGACCGTGGTCACCGCCGACGGCACGGCCTGCGTGGTGGCCTTCCAGGCGGCCGACCTCAAACCCGGCCAGCGGCTCTACCACAACAGCGGCTGCGCCCCGATGGGCTACGACCTCCCCGGCGCCATCGGCGCGGCGGTCGCCACCGGGCGTCGCGTGGTGTGCCTCGCGGGCGACGGCTCGATCCAGATGAACCTGCAGGAGCTGCAGACCATCGTGACGCACCGGCTGCCCATCAAGATCTTCGTGCTGAACAACCGCGGCTACCACTCGATCCGCCAGACCCAGCACAACTACTTCCCCGACAACATCGTCGGCTGCGGCCTGGAGAGCGGGCTCGGCTTCCCCGACATGGAGAAGATCGCGGCGGCCTACGGCATCCCCTTCCGCCGCGTGTCCGAGCACCGCGACATGCTGGGCGCCGTGCTCGGCACGCTCGGCGGCGACGGCGCGCAGATCTGCGAGGTGATGCTCGACCTCGCGCAGCCCTTCGCCCCGAAGCTCGCATCGCGCAAGCTCGACGACGGGCGCATGGTGTCGTCCCCGCTCGAAGACCTCGCGCCCTTCCTCTCGCGCGACGAGCTGCGCGCCAACATGCTGATCCCGCTGCTGGAGGAGTGACCGTGGGCGACGCGCGCACGGTGCTGGTCACGGGCGGTCACGGCGAGATCGGCGGCGCCATCGTGCGCCGCTTCGAGGCGGCGGGCGACCGGGTGATCGCGCCCACCAGCGCCGAGCTCGACCTGTCCGACCCGGCGGCGATCGCCGCGTGGTTCGCGCGCGAGGCGCCCGCCGTGGGGGCGCTGGTGCACTGCGCGGGGCTCAACCGGCCGGCGCCCTTCGAGCAGATCGACGAGGCCCTCTTCGCGCGCACGCTCTCGGTCAACGCGCTGGCCTTCGTCGACCTCGCGCGGCGCTGCGCCCCGTCGCTGCGCGCGCAGCGCGGCAGCGTGGTGGCGGTGTCGTCGCTCTACGGCTTCGTCGCGCGCCGCGGGCGCCTCGCCTACGTGATGGCGAAGCACGCGCTGGTGGGCGCGGTGAAGACCCTGGCGCTCGAGCTCGGCGACGACGGGGTGCGGGTCAACAGCGTGTCGCCCGGCTTCATCGACACCCGCATGACCCGGCAAAACAACTCCCCGGAGGTCATCCGTGGCTTCGAGCAGCGGGTGCCCCTCGGGCGCCTGGGCCGGCCCGACGAGATCGCCGAGGCGGTGTACTTCCTGAGCACGCCCGCCGCGGGCTTCATCAACGGGCACGACCTCGTGGCCGACGGCGGCTACTCCATCGGAGGCTTCCAGACCCCATGACCGACGCGCGCTTCACCATCGAGCAACACCCCTTCACCGTCGGCGACTTCGAGCGCGCGCCCGAGCGCTTCGAGGTGCGCTCGGTTCCGCGCAGCTACGGCGTGCGCTGGGACGACCGGGCGCCCCGCGACGTGGTGCGCGAGCTCGTGCTGGCCTCACCGGGCAACGTGCTCGTGGTCGACCGCAACGTGCAGCGGCTGCACCTCGCCGACCTCGACGTGCCCGCCGACCGGGTCTTCGACATCGACGCCACCGAGGAGAAGAAGAGCCTCACCCACGGGGCCCTCCCGCTCATCGCCTTCTTCGCGCGCCGCGAGATCAACAAGTCGAGCCGCGCCATCGTCGTGGGCGGCGGCATCACCCAGGACGTCGCCGGATTCGCCGCGTGCATGTTCAAGCGGGGGACGCCCTTCACGCTGGTTCCGACGACGCTGCTGTCGATGTGCGACAGCTGCATCGGCGCCAAGACCGGCGTGAACCACGACGGCGCCAAGAACCAGCTCGCCCTCTTCTCGGCGCCGCGCGAGGTGGTGATCGACCCGCGCTTCCTGACGACGCTCGCGCCGCGCGAGGTGCAGAGCGGCCTCGGGGAGATCCTGAAGCTGCACGTCACGGGCGGGCCCGTGGCGCTCGACCGCTACGAGGCGCTGGTGCCCGATGGCACCGCCGGGGCGATCGACACCGCGCGGCTGAAGCCCTTGATCCTGGGGTCGCTGGCGGTGAAGCGGGCGGTGGTCGAGGTCGACGAGTTCGAGCTCGACCTGCGGCGCAGCATGAACCTCGGGCACACCGTCGGGCACGCGATCGAGAGCTTGTCCGGGTACGCGATCCCGCACGGGCACGCCGTCACGCTGGGGATGCTGGTGGTGAACGCGCTCTCGGCGCACCGCGGGATGCTGCCGGCCGACGAGCACGCGCGGCTCACACGGCTGGGGCGCGACATCGTGGCAGCGGGCTCGCTCGCGACGCTGCGGGGCATCGACCTGGGCCGGCTCACGGGGCTGCTGGGCAAGGACAAGAAGGCCGAGGCGTCGAGGGTGGCCTTCGTGCTGGTGGAGTCGATCGGGGCGCTGCGCTTCGTGGCGCTGGAGAACGACGCGGCGCTCGCGGCGGAGATCGGCGAGATCGTGGCGGACGTGGCGCGGGGCTGAGGGCGCGGCCTCAGTGCCCGCGGCCGTGTCCGCGGCCCCGGCCGTCGTGTCCGAGGTGGAGCCCGTTGTCGTAGTGATCGTGCCCGCGTCCGCGGCGCCCCCAGCCCACGGGCTCGACGAAGAGCACGGTCGGCGCCGGCTGCACGTAGACCAGGGTCGGCCGCGCCGGGCGGGCGACCACGAAGGCCGGCCGCGCGACCGGCTCCTCGACGAAGACCACGCCGGGGATGGACGCCACCACCACGACGCTCGGGGCTTCGGCGCCGAGGTACACCGCGCCGCCGATGGACACGGTGGGCAGCCCGACCGAGAAGCGGTCGTGGCCGCCGACGGCGAAGTGCCCGACGAGCGCGCCGCCCGAAGGACGCAGCGCGACCGTGCGGTCGTGACCGCCGACGTGCACGACGAGAAAGGGCGCCTCGACCTGCGCCGGGGCGATGGGCTCGCCGTCGAGGGTGGTCCAGAAGGTGGCGACGTCGCCGGTGCGGTCGATGGCGACCTCGACGGCCCGGTCGCCGACGACGGTCACCTCGCCGTTGTGGCGCGGCGCCGGGGGCTGCACCGTCGAGACGATCGCGACCGGCGCGGTGAGCATCTCCACCGGCGGGGCCGTCGGCGTCGACCGCACCGACACCTCGACCGGGTACTGCCCCGGCGGCACCGCGGCGGCGCGGCCCACGTAGGCGCGCACCGCCGGGTCGTACGCGACCGGAACCGACTGCACCCGCCCGCCGGGACGGCGCAGCCCGACGCGCACCGCGCTCGGTTGCATCGGGGCGCCCTCTCGGTTGGTGACGTAGGTGAGCACGCGGCCGTCGGGCTGCGCGACCACCTCCGCGCGGAGCTCGGCGGAGAGGGCCATCGCGCCGCCGTGCTCGGCCACCGCCCCGGCGGCGGCGCCGGACGGGGCGACCGCGCCGGCCTCCGGCGCGTCGGGGGCGCGGGGGTGGCAGGCCGGGAGCGCGAACAGAACCGAAGTCAGCAGCAGGGTCGATCGCATCGTGGTCCTCCGGGGGGCGGGCGTGACGTCGGCGAGCCGTCGCGTCATCGCCCCATCGGGTGTGGGGTATCCGCCCCGCGATTGCCATCGAGACCGCGTCCGCGCGCCGGGATCCGTGCAGTTTCAGGGGTCGATGTCGTGCCGATCAACACGCGATCCGCCCTGCCCGCACAGTGGCTCGCGGGTGACCCCCGCGGCGGTGGCGCGGGTGTTACGCTCGGCGCCTCGCGATGAGTCTCGCCCAGGAGAAGTGCGCGCGCTGGCTGCAGGGGCGCGCCACCGTGGCGCCCGACGGCTCGGTGCACCTGGCCGCGCGCGAGGGCGGCGAGCTGCGCCACAAGCTCGCGCGCGCCTACGACTGGATCACCACCCACGCCCTCGTCACCCCCTTCGAGGACGTCGCCTTCGGCCACGCGCAACAGCTCGGGCGCGCCGCCCACGCGGTGCCGGTGCACGCCAGCCGCGCGTGGAGCTCGTTCGTGCTGCTGCCGCTGCTCACGCTGGTGACCGGCCAGCGCCTGCTCATCATCGGCGGACCGGGCCGCGGCAAGACCTCGGTGGCGATGCTCATGGCGCAGCTCGCGGGCTACCCCTCCGCGGAGGTGCGCCGCTCGGTGCAGCGCGGGCACCCGCAGCTCACGGTGTCCGACCTGCTGGGCTCGGCGCTGCCGAGCGACCTGCTCAAGGCCACCCACGGCGAGCCGGTGCGCGTCGCGTGGCGGCGCTGGCTCGGGCTGCGCGTGAAGGTCATCGACGAGTACAACCGCATCCCGACCAAGACCCAGTCGGCGCTGCTCTCGCTCATGGCCGAAGGCTGCGCCGAGGCCTTCGAGCAGGTCGTCGAGGTGGGCCCCTCGTCGTGGTACCTCACCGCCAACGACGACCTCGGCGGCGGCACCTTCGAGGTCATCGAGGCCCTGCGCGACCGCATCGACGCCGTGGTGCGCTGCCCCCCGTACAGCGGGCGCATGCTCGACGCCCTGGCCGACCGCGTCGGCGACGCGCGCCCCGCGGCCGACACCCTCCCGCGCGACATCGTGCTCTCGCTCGCCGAGATCGAGCGCGCCGGCGAGGCCGTGCGCGCGGTGCCCATCCCCGCCGACGTGCTCGACGCGCTGGGCTTCTTCGCGGGGCAGCTCGACTTCTGCACCCGCGCCTCGGCGCGCCTGGAGTTCAAGAACAAGGACACCCTCCACATCGCCGGGCGCCGCGTGGCCCACGTCTGCAACGAGGACTGCCCCCTCGACAAGCAGGAGAACCTCTGCGCGCAGACCGAGGGGGGTGTCTCGGCCCGCGCGTACCAGTCGCTGCTGCTGCTGGCCAAGGGGCTGGCGTGGTTCCGCGGCGAGCCCGCGGTGTCGCTCGAAGACGTGCGCGCGCTGCTGCCGTGGACCCTCCACGACAAGCTGCGCATCAACCCGCAGAGCGCCTTCTTCCAGAAGAGCGAGCACCAGGTCTACCTGACCGACCGGGTGTCGTGGATCCTCCAGATGTTCGACCGCGCGCTGGCGCAGCGGGCCGCGTACGCCCGGGTGCGCGAGCCGGTCGAGCGCTCGCGGCGGGCGCTGGTCGACCTCGCGCTGCTCGACGAGGCGCAGCTGGAGAAGCACGCCGACGAGCTGCGCGCGATGATCGCGAAGCTGGTCGACCAGGGCGAGGTGAACGCCCCGGTGCACGCCGACCTGCTGGTGTTGAAGGGCCTCCACGGGCGCTGCCAGCGGGCCCTCGGCGAGCGGCGGGAGGCGGGGCGGTGATCGACGCGCTCCTCGACGAGATGGCCGCGCTCGGGCGCGAGCAGCACTCGCGCTTCGACGCGGCGGCCTTCCGCGCGATCGGCGCCGACGCGGCGGGGCTGCTGTGGGCGGAGACGCGCGACGCGCCCGGCGCCGAGGTGGTGCTGCGCTCGTACCTGCGCCTGCTGGCCGAGGCCGTGGGCATGGGCTGCGCGGCGCGCGACCCGTCGGGGGCGCACGCCAACCTGCTCTCGCTGCTCTTCGCCGAGCTCGTCCCGGTGCTGCTGCCGGCGGTCGCCCCCGCGCGCCGCCCCCGCGCCCTCGCCGACGCCTGGAACCTCGGCGAAGGACTGCTCTCGGAGCCCGCGTGGATGAACCGCTACGCCGCGGCGCTCTGCGCCCCCGTCGCCTCGCTCGACGACTTCCCGGCGCACCTCGCGGCCGTGCTCGCCCCGGCCCTCGCGCCGCGGCCCGCCTCGGGCTGGCTGGGCCCGTCGACGGTGCGCGTGCTCGACGCCCGCAGCGTGCGCGACGACTTCCTCCCCGGCGCGATGCACCTCGCGGCCCCGTCGGTGGTCTGCGTCCACGACCGCCGCGCGCCGCGCTCGCAGCTGGGCTTGTTCCTCGACTACGCGGGGCAGAGCTCGCTGCTCGGGCCGACGCCGTGCCTCGGCGCCAACCTCCGCGAGGGCGCGCTCCCGCCCGTCGCCTTCGCGCGCAACGCGGCGGAGATCGCCGGGCGCGCGGTGCCGCTCCCGTGGCTGCGCGCGCCGCAGGACACGCTGGTGACGGCGGCGGGCTTCGTCCTCGCGACCTCCGCCGACTCGCAACGGCTCTGGGTCATCGACACGCCGTGAGCCCGCGCGCCGATATCGAGGCCCTCGTGGCCGACGCCTGGCCGCGGGCGCAGGCGCGCTGGTCGAGCTTCCTCGTCATGGGCGCGCCGGTGGTGGGCGCGGCGCTGCCGTCGATCGCGCAGATCCACCTCGGCACGCGCGAGGTCTCGCTCGACGCCGCGCTCATCGCCGAGCACGGGCTGCACGACTGCGTGGAAGCCCTGCTCGCCCACGAGGTCGGCCACCACGTGCGCTACCCCGCCACGCTGGCCGCCGACGCGCGGCTGCGGCTGCTCGAACGCTCGCTCATCCCCTTCCCCGGCGTCTCGCTGGTGAACCTCTTCACCGACCTGATGATCAACGAGCAGCTCGGGGCCGCGTACGCCCCGCAGTTCGTCCGCGTGTACCGCGCGATCGTCCCGATGGAGCGCTGGAAGGAGGGGCCGTCCTTCCTCTTTTACCTGATGGTGTACGAGGAGCTGTGGGGCCTCGCGCCGGGCGCCATCCTCGGCGACCACGCGGGGCCCTTCGCGGACACCTTCCCCGGCGTGCGCGCCGACGCGCAGCTCCTGGCGCAGGAACTCTTCCACCTCGGGCCCAACCTCTACACGCAGTTTCTGTATTTCGCGTCGGTGGTGAGCCGCTACCTGCCGCCCGTGGAGCGGCCCGAGCCCGTCATGATCGGCCCGGGATCGTGCTCGTCGGGGGAGCCCTCGGCGGGCGACTGGGCCGACGCCCTCACCCTCTCGCCGCAGGAGCGCGAGGCGATCGCGCGGGCCCTGCGCGACGGCTGGATCGACGCCGACAACGCCGACCGCCTCGGCGGCCGCGGGGCCTTCGACCGCCGCGTCGCGGGCCTCCCCGGGCAGGGCACGGCCGACGCGCGGGCGGTGCCCGAGGTGATGGCGGCGTACTACCGCCAGCAGGCCGAGCGGCACCTGATTCGGGTGCCCACGCGGCGGGTGCTGGGCGACGCGCTGGTGCCCACCTCGGTCGACGACTGGGAGCCCGGCGACCCGGTGCGCGCCATCGACTGGCTGGCGACGCTGCAACAGCGCGGCAGCGTCTACGGCGCGAGCCTGCCGCTGAAGCGCGAGACGGTGGCCGACGACGAGGGCCTGGAGGTCCCGTCGCTCGTACCGCGGGTGGAGATCTACCTCGACGTGAGCGGGTCGATGCCCAACCCCGTGCGCTGTCTCAACGCGATGACCCTGGCGGCGCAGGTGCTCGCGATGGGGGCCCTGCGCGCGCAGGGCGCCGTGCGGGCGCTGCTCTTCTCCACCGGCACCACGGAGTACTGGTCGTGGTGCCGCTCGGAGGCGGAGATCTCGCGCTTCCTGATGCACTACATCGGCGGCGGGACGGTCTTCCCCTTCCACCGCCTGGCGGACTCGGTGCAGCAGTGCGGCGACCAGCAGCCGCACCGGGTGTTCATCACCGACCGCGACTTCGACGCCTGCTACGACGGCGATCCCAGCTACGCGGTGACCTTCGGCGAGGCGGCGACGAAGAGCCCGCAGCTGGTGTTGTTGCTGCACCAGCCCAACGAGGCGAAGACGAAGCGGTACGAGCGCGCCGGGGCCACGGTGGTCCCGGTCGCCGACCTGGAGGACTTCCCGAAGATGGCCGGGGCGCTCGCCCGCGCCCTCTTCGGGGAGCGGGCGTAGCGGGAGGGCGCGGTGTCGATCTTCGACCGGTTCCTGGGCGCGAAGGACGCGCGCATCGAGGTGGCGCTGCCCGTGGCGGTGTCGGCGCTGGGCGCAGCGGTGCCCGCCTTCGAGGGACGCGACGTCGACGCGGCGCTGCTGCGGGCCCGCCTCGCCGACCTCTGCCGCGACGCCGGCACCGAGCCGATGGACCCGGCCGCCTTCGACGCGGGCGCGCGGGAGCTCCCGCCCGAGGGCTGGCGCCGGCTCGGGGTGATCACCGCCGCGCTCGACCGGGTGGAGCTGCGGGCCGCGGTCGGCGCCGCCGCGAAACGGCGCGGGGCGGGCGAGGTCGTGGGCGCGCTGGTGCTGACGGCGCGGCAGCGGGCGCGGCTCGACCTGGAGGTGCTGCGGAAGTCGCCCTTCCGGGTGGAGGAGCTCACGCGCGCGGCGCTGGCGGGCGCCTGGGTGGGGGTGGTCGGCGAGAGCCGCGAGCAGTCCCGCCTGGCGCTCGAACGCCTGGACTACGACCGCCTGCTGGCCGAGGCCGAGCGCGCGCGCCTCGCGGCCGAAGACCGGATGAAGGCCCTGAAGAAGGCCCAGGAAGAGGACGACAAGAAGAACGGCCCGAGGCGGGGCAAGTGGTGACCCGCGACCTGACGGAATTCTCCTGGCACACGGGGGCCCCGGTGCGCGCGCTGGTCGAGGGCGAGCGCTGCCCGGCGCTCTTCCGCGACCTCGGCCCCGAGGCGACGCTGCGCCTGCTGCGCGGCGGGCTCCCCCGGCTCGCCGGACCGACGAGCCCGGTCACCTACGCGCGCACCGTCGACTACGCCGAGCCCTACGCCGACCACGAGCACTTCGGCCGGCTGGCGCTGCTGCCCTGGGGCCGCTGGCGCCCGTGGCACTCGGGCCTGGCCGAGGTCTTCGTCACCGACGCGGAGACCCGCTTCGACCCGACCTGCATGGTGCTCGCGCCCGACGAAGATCTCGCCCGCGTGGCGCGGGAGTCCGCGCAGCTGTCGAGCGTGGCGGAGGTGGCCGAGCTGCTGGGCCGCCACCACCGCGAGTGGCTGGCGTCGCTGGCGCATCGGCTCGAGGGCTTCGCGCGCGAGCTCGCCGCGGTCGAGCGCGCGATGACGCCGCTGCGCCGGGCGTACCAGTCGGCCGACGGCGACGAGCGCTCGCGCTCGCGGGCGTGGATGGCCGCGCGCGACCTCGACGAGTCCGACCTCTGCGCGCCGTGGCACCACCTCCCCCGCGCGCGACGCGACTTCGTCGTCGACGCCCTCTCGCGCGGGGAGCCGTAGCGCGTGACCGCCTGGTCCGAGTGCCGCTTTCTCACGTGCAGCGTGCTGCCGGTGGCGCGCGCCTGCGACTGCGAGTGCGCCTTCTGCTTCTCGCGCTCGTCGATCAGCGCGCTGCCCCGCGAGCGCGCGCCCTGGGCGCCCGACGCCCTCGCGGCGCACCTCGCGTGGTCGCGCGAGCGGGGCGCCACGCGCATGGTCATCACGGGCGGCGGCGAGCCGCTCCTGCGGGCCGACGATGTAGTCGAACTGGTGCGCGCCGGGCGCCGCGTCTTCGACGAGGTGACCTGCTTCACCAACGGCTCGCGCCTCGACCGCGCGCTGGTCGAGCGGCTGTTGCAGGCGGGCCTGTCGTACCTGTGCTGGTCGCGCCACCACCACGACGACGCGCGCAACCGCGCGGTGATGGGCGAGGCGGCGCCCGCGCTCGCCGACGTGCTCGCGGCCTGCGCGGGGCTGCCCATTCGTGCGACCTGCGTGATGCACCGCGGGGGCATCGCCGACCGCCGCGACGCGGGCGAGTACCTCGACGCGCTGGGGTCGCGCGGCGTGGGACAGTTCACCTTCAAGCACACCTACGTGGCCTACGAGCGCTCGGCCTTCCGGGCCTCCGAGCAGGACCAGTGGTGCCGCGAACGACAGGTGGACGACGACCCGTTTGAGGGCGAGGGTGAGGTCGTGCAGCGGCTCCCGTGGGGCCCCGAAGTGCGTCGAATGGAGGGAGCGATCGTATGTTTCTACCGAGAACCGACGCCGGCCTGGGAGCTGGAGCACCGACTCTGCCGGTCGAGCAACCTGCTGGCCGACGGCGGGGTGTATGCCTCGCTGGAGGACACGCAGAGCCTGTTGTATCGGCTGGGCGGCTCGCCGAGGCGATCGCTCCCGGTGACGTAGAGCGCTTCCGCCCGCTGCTGCCGGTGGGTCACCCGGCGGGGGTGCGGGCCTACCGCGACGCCGTCGCGACGCTCACCGCCGACGACCTGAGCGAGCACTACACGCACGGCCTGTCGTGGTTTCACGACGAGTTCGCGCCGCGCCTGCGCGGGGTGATCGAGAAGCTCACGGGCGGCGTCTGGGACCTCTCGGAGTACCGCGCCTTCGCGGCCGGCAGCGACGTCGACCTGATGGCCCACGTGGTCGAGGCCGTGGCGGGTGAAGGGCGCGTGTGCCTGTACCCGGGCGACTGGTTCGGCTTCCGCGTGGGCTCGACGCGGCAGGCGTCCATCGCGTGGGACGCCGACGGCGCGGCGGCGCTCGCGTGCCTGTGCATCCCGTCGGTGCGCAACGGCCACCTGACCGAGGAGATGGCCCTCTCCCTCGAGCGCGCCGACGCGTGCCTGCTCAACCTCAACCTCTTCCCGACGCTGCGGGCGGGCGAGCGCGCGGCGGCGGCCGAGCGTCTCGCGGGCGTGCTCCCGCGCTCGCTGTTGTCGATCAGCTTCAGCCGCGGCTTCGGTCTCACGGCCTCGCAGCTGGGCGTGATGCTGGTGCACCGCGACCACCCCCTGCTCGCCCGCTACGAGACCCAGTGGAGCTGGTTCACCTACTTCTACAACGCCCTCGCGGCGAAGGCCTTCCTGGCGCTCGACCTCGACGCTGTGGCGCGCGGCGACGAGGCCCGGCGCGCCTGGGTCGACGGGTGGCTGCGCGCGCGCGGGCTCCCGTCGCTGGCGAGCGGGAGCTACTACGTGCGGTCGTTTCGGGTGGAGGGAGCGCTGCCGCCGCACCTCGCGCCGCTGGCGCGCGACGGCGTGCTGCGGCTGTGCTTCAAGCCGCCGTCCGACCTCACCGGGGGGTGAGGCCTCGCGGCGGGCCGCTCAGGGCTGCGACAGGCGCGTGCGGCTGATGGCGTCGATGGAGCTGCGGTAGCGCTCCTCCATCATCGCGAGGCGGGCGTCGTCTTCGCGGTGGATGAGCCCGTAGTACTCCTTCTTGTTCTTGAGCCACGAGAGCTCGAACTCCACCGCCTTCAAGAACGCGGCCTCGTCGTTGCCGAGCGCGCCGGGGCACGAGAAGACCACCTTGCGGGTCTCGTAGCGGTCGAGGTGACCCTTCGGAAAGGCCTTGAAGAAGGGCAGCGAGTGCACCGACACCGCCCCGCCGACCACGACCTCCTTGCCCGCGGCCTTGGCCTTCGCGGCCATGCGCAGGCAGATCTCCAGGATGCGCTCGCTGTTCACGGCCGAGCGGTCGAGGTCCATCGAGCCGGTGAGGTCGACGCGGCCGAGCACGATGCCGTGCAGCTCGTCGGCCTCCTTGAGCGCGAGCATCGCGTCGAAGTTCTCGCACGCGGTGAAGGTCTCGAGGTTGATGAGGAAGTGCATGTCCTCGCGCTGCTCGAGCGGGAAGGCCGCGCGCACCGCGCCGAGGTACTTCCGCAGCGCGTAGGGCGTCTCGACCATCGGGCCGACGACGTGGTCCGTGCCGAGGCTCGCCGCGTCGAACATGTCCTTGATGGCCTCGCACCCGCCCACCTTCACGGTGAAGCCGACGCCCGCCTTGAGGGACACCTCCTTCAGGCGCATGGCCTCCTCGATGCGGGTGCCCTCCGCCTCGAACTCCATCTTCACGCCGGAGACGCTGTAGCGCTCCTTCAGCTCCCGCAGGAGATCGGTCATCTTCCGTTCGATGCGGTTCATCGATGTGCCTCCGCGGCGCGCTTGGGCGACGCCGTCGCGACGCACTCTCCGAGATCGCCCCCGACCCCGTCAACGCCCAACCGGCGTCAGCCGGCGGCGGTCGGCGACGGCGCGACGACCGCGGACTTCGGGGCGGGCTCCGGGTCCCAGTTGATGCGCTCGCGCTCGACCACCAGCGGCAGCTTGCGCACGTGGATGTGGATCGAGTTGATGTACTCGCCGAGGATGCCGATGAAGAAGAGCTGCACCGAGGCGAAGAAGAAGAAGCCGATGAGGATGGGCGCCGTGCCGAGGGTGAAGCGGCTCCAGAACAAGAGCTTCGCGGCGAGGTAGCCGAGCGACACGAGCAGGCTCAGGCCCGACAGGATGAAGCCCGCGAAGGTGGCGAGGCGCAGCGGCGCCACCGAGTGCTTCACGATGCCGAGGATGGCGAGGTCGTAGAGGGTGAAGAAGTTGTTCTTGGTGATGCCGCGCACGCGCCGCGGCTTGTCGAAGAATACCCGCGCGGGGGGATACCCTATCTCGGAGATGAGCCCGCGGAAGTAGGGCTGCGGGTCGTCGATCTTGCGCAGCGCCTCGACGACGACCTGGTCGTAGAGCCCGAAGCCGGTGAAATTCTGGATCGGCCGCACGTCGGAGATGCGGTGGATGAGCGCGTAGAAGGCCCCGCGCAGCAGGCGGTACGCGGCGCTCTCGTCGGCGGTGCGCTTCACCGCGGCGACGACCTTGAAGCCCTCCTCCCACTTCGCGACGAGCTCGGGCAGGAGGGCGGGCGGGTCCTGGAGGTCGGAGGCCATGATGATCACGGCGTCGCCCCGGCACTGGAGCAGCGCGTGGTGGGGCGAGCGCACGTGGCCGAAGTTGCGCACGTTGACGATCACCTTGACCGCGCGGTCCTTCGCGGCGAGGCCGCGGAGCTCGGCGACGGTGCCGTCGGTGGAGCAGTTGTCGATGAAGACGAACTCCAGCGCGTGCTGCGGGATCTTCGCGAAGACCGCGCGCACCTGCGTGTAGAGCTCGGTGACGTTGCCCTCCTCGTTGTAGCAGGGGGCGAGGACGGTGATCAGGGCCATCGCGGAGGGGGAGAGGTCGGCGCGGCGGCTCAGCTGCGCGGCGGGGTAATGACGTACGGGAACATCATGTTCTGCGTCGGCGCGCGGAAGGGCGGGAAGTGGGCGCGGCGCACGACGCCCGCGATGCACTCGCCGACGGGCGTGCCGCTGAACTGCCCGCTGACGGTGGCCGAGCGCACGGCGCCGTCGTTGCCGATGACGATGGCCACCGGCGCGGTGCCGGTCTGGCCCTGGGCGCACGAGCGCACGGCGTTGTTGAGGGGGCTGAGCACCCCGGTGATCTGCGCGCGCCCGAGGCGCTCGGGCAGGTCGGCCGAGGCCGCGGCGGGCGCGGCCGCGGCGGGCGCAGCGGCGGTGGGCGAGGCGGCCTCGAGGAGGTCGGCGACCGAGCGCTGACGGCCGGC
>JAQBQI010000754.1 GCA_028287085.1 Myxococcaceae bacterium | reverse complement strand
GGGCGGCGGCTCGCGGTGGCGCGCGGCCGCTCGCGGTCGGGCGGCAGGCGGAAGCGCACCGGCTCGGTGCCGCGCATCACCGCCGCGCCGCTGGCGGTCACGAAGGGGACGGGGTGTTCGGTGGGGCTCAGGTCGATCCACCCGGCCGCGAGGAAGCCGCGGAGCAGCGCGAGCACCCAGGGCTGCGAGCGGTCGCGCATCAGCCCGAAGGTGGAGAGCTGGTCGAAGCCGAAGCGCTGGGTGCGCTGCGACGAGGCCCCGCGGAGCATCTCGGCGATGGCCTGGAGTCCGCCGCGCTGGCGGGCGCGCGCGACGCCGGAGAGGCCCATGCGCACGGTGGTGTCGACCTGCGCCTGCGGGGCGTCGTCGTCGCGCTGGTCGATGGTCGCGCAGACGTCGCAGTGGCCGCAGCCGCCGAGGATCTCGCGCTCGTCGCCGAAGTAGCGGAGCATGAAGTCGTGCCGGCAGGTGCCGGCGTCGAGGTAGCGGAGCAGCTCGCGGAAGAGGGTCCACGCGCGGGCCGCCTGGACGGGGTCGGGCGGCGCGCCGTCGGTGCCGAGCTGCGTGAGCCGGCGGCGCAGGGCGATGTCGACCCCGGAGCAGAGGAGCAGCCCGTGGGCCTCGGCGCCGTCGCGCCCGGCGCGGCCGACCTCCTGGTAGTACGACTCGATGCTCGACGGCGGCTGGAGGTGCAGCACCGTGCGGATGTCGGGCCGGTCGATGCCCATCCCGAAGGCGTTGGTGGCGACGACGACGTCGATCTTGCGGGTGCTGAAGCGCTCGGAGAGGCTCGAGCGCTCGTCGGCGCCGAGGCCCGCGTGGTAGGGCGCAGCGTTCCACCCGCCGCGGCGGAGGTCGTCGGCGAACTGCTCGGTGTTCTTGCGCGTGGCGGCGTACACGATCGCCCCGCCCTTCGGGCGGACGGGGTCGCCGAGCACGCGCTTGAGCTCGCGCCGCACGGTCTCCTTCGACTCGGTGGGACCGTCGACGGTGCGCGCCGCGAGATGCAGATTGGGCCGCGCGAAGCCCCGCAGCACCACGCGCACGCGCTCGCGGTCGAAGCGCAGCCGCTCGAGGATCTCGTTGCGCACGTCGGGCGTGGCCGTGGCGGTGCAGGCCATGAGGCGCGGCGGGCGGAGGCGCTCGATGAGGTCGCCGATGCGGAGGTAGTCGGGGCGGAAGTCGTGGCCCCACATCGAGATGCAGTGGGCCTCGTCGACGGCGAGCAGCGAGATCTTCGCGCGGGCGCAGGCGTCGACGAAGCCGTCGAACTGCAGCCGCTCGGGCGCGAGGTACACGAGCTTGTAGCGGCCAGCGAGCATGCCCGCGATGCGCGCGCGCCGGACGTCGGGCTGGAGCGTCGAGGCCAGGTAGGTCGCCGACACGCCGCGCACGTCGAGCGCGCGCACCTGGTCTTCCATGAGGGCGACGAGGGGCGAGATGACGAGGGTGACGCCGGGGAGGCAGGTGGCGGTGAACTGGTAGGTGAGGCTCTTGCCGCCGCCGGTGGGCGCGACGACCAGGGCCTGGCCGCCGTCGAGCAGGGCGTCGATGGCCTCGCGCTGCCACGGGCGGAAGTCGTCGAGCCCGAACCGATCGAGCAGCGCGGCGCGGAGGGGGTCGCGCGCGACCATGGGGTCTTCGTCGGTCATGGGGGTGCGGGGCACCATAGCACCGCGACCCTGGGCGCCGACGCGCCGCGCGGGGGACGGCCCGACGGTGCCCGGACATAGACTGTCCGGGTCGCCGGACTCAGGCCGCATGGCGGCGGGCGCCCGCGACCGCGGCGCAGGTCGCGGAGATCGCCGAGCGCTCGAGCCGCGCCATGCGGTGCGCGGTGATGGCGAGCGAGGTGGCGACCGCCTGGGCCTGCACGTCCTGCCCGGCGGCCGTCGGAATCGTGCGGGCCCAGGTCATCAGCGCGAGCGCGCGGGCGCGAATGGCGTCACGGTCGTCAGCGGCGAACGCGCAGGTGACCCAGTGCCGCTGCCCGTCGGCCGGGTCGACCCGCCACAGGCTGACGCGGACCGTCGCGTTGGACATACGCCGCCAGGTAAAGCAGAAGCCGGCGTTGCGAAGAATGCGGGTGGGGTTGGTCATGGCGTCTCCTCGGCCGATACGTGTGGTTGGGTTCTGCCCGGGACGGAACAGGTGTCCCTGGCTGAACGGATGTAACCGCCCGACCGCGGCCGAACAAAATTCCTGGCGACAAATGTTCAGCGTCTGAAGCCCGGCCGTCGAACCGGGACGAAGCCCTTGACGAGAAGACCGCGAACAATGGAGAAGCCCGCGGCGCCCGACCAGGCGCCAGATCGGTGGGGGAGTGCGGACGAGCCATGGGTGATGTGAACGTGCTGTCCACGGAGGACCGCGTAGCGATCGATCGCGTCTACGAGCGCCTGAGCGGCCGGACGCACTACGAGGTGCTGGCGATCGCGCAGGATTCGTCGTGGGATTCGGTCGCGCAGGCGGCGCGTGACCTGCGCAAGCGCATGGACACGACCCGCTTCGTGGGCGTGCCCTCGGAGGAGTACCAGCGGCGCATCGACGCGGTGCTGCGCGCGGTCGACCAGGCCACCGACGTGCTGGGCGATCCGGTACGGCGTTTCCTCTACGACCAGCAGATCCGTCGCGGCGAGGGGCGGCGGGGCGAGACGCCGAGCCCGGCCCGCCCCGCGGTGACCCCGCTGCCGCCGAAGCCCCTCGCGCCGATCGCGCGCGAAGAGCGCAGCTCGCGGACGTCCGACCTCGCGCCCCCCGGCGACGCGCCCCTCGTCGTGCCGGCGCCCTTGCGCAAGGACCCGGCGACCTCGCCCGGGGCGGGCCGCCCGCCGATGTCGCGGACGCCCGACCGCCGCCCCTCCGTCGTCCCGCCTCCCCTGGACGTCGTCCCGAAGGCCGCGCCGCTCTCGACCGACCGTCGCGACCTCGACGCGCTCCTCGTCGAGGTCGAGCGCATCGCGGTCTCGGTGCAGTTCTGCATCGCGCAGATTCTCGACCCGCAGGCTTCGCGCATGGGCGCGCTGCAGACGGCCGGGCAGGCCCTGGCCGACACGCGCGCGACGCTCGCGGCGGTGCAGGCGCGCCGCGACGAGGAGGTCGGGCGCTGGACCGAGGCCGCCGCGAACTGGCAGCGCGCCGCGCGGGCGAACCCCCACGACGTCGCGTTGCTCGCGCGCCTCGCCGACTGCTACCAGCGGGCGGGCGACGCGGCCTCGGCCGAAGCCACGGCGCGTCGCGCGCTGGCGATCGACCCCACGAACGAGGAGGCGAGGGCCGTGCTGGGCGCGCTCGGTCGCCGCTAGCGGGCGGGGTTGGTGGGCTCCAGACCGGAGCCCGTCAGTGCGCTCAACCGCCCGATGGCGCGGCGCCCTGGGCGGGGGCCGAGGGGTCGATCGCCGGCGCGGGGGCGGGCTCGGGCGCGGCGACGACGACGGGGGCGGGGGGCGGTTCGGCCGGGGCGTTGGGCGCGTTGAGGCTCGCGCAGACGCACACCAGACCGATCGCGGCGAGGTAGCCGATCCATTGAGTCATGGGAGGCGCGATACCACGGGGCGCCGCCGAATCACAGCGCGTCCCGCGCTCAGGGGCGGGTGCGCAGCGCGCGGGCGAGGGCCGGCAGGGACTCGGCTTCGTCGATCGACGCGGGCCCGTCGAGGCGAATGAAGGGGCCCCGTTCGAGCGCGGTGGTGACGAAGCGGCCGAGGGCGCCGGGCAGCGAGGTCACCCGGGCGGAGGCGTCGGCGCCGCCCAGCTCGTCGACGAGCGCCGGGTCGATCGACTCGCGCGACACGAGCAGCAACAGCCGCGCGGCGCGCGCCGTCCGCGCCGAGCCCCGACCGAGCGTCCAGCCCCAGGTGCGGCCGACCACGCCGCGCTGGCCCTCCGCCGCGGGGTCGCCGAGCGCGTCGAGGGCGAGCCCGTCGCCGCGCGGCGGTCGGGCCAGCGTCCACCCCTCGACCCCGTGGGCCGCCCACCAGGAGAGCGGCGCCCAGCGCGCGACCACGGTCGGCGCGGCGAGCTCCGTCCCGGCGGGGTCCGTCGCCCCCATCGCGGTGAGCGCGGCCTCGGCCTCGCGGGTCGCCGACAGCGCGTCGGCGGAGGGCAGCGCGCCTTCGGCGGGCGCGCCGAGCGAGATCCAGCGCGCGACGAGCGCCGCCACGCCAGCGCCGTCGGTCGGGGCAGCCGCCGCCACCCGCTCGCCGCGGCGCGACCAGCACCACGAGGCCAGGACGAGGTCCCAGGACGTCCACCCGTCGAGGTCGCGGCGCAGGCTGGC
>JAQBQI010000751.1 GCA_028287085.1 Myxococcaceae bacterium | reverse complement strand
CACTGCGGCGGCTGCGGGCGGGCCTGCCCGAGCAACAACACCGTGTCGACCTGCGTCGCGAGCGCGTGCGTGATCGGCGCGTGCGCCGCGGGCTACGGCGACTGCGACGGCGTCGGCGCGACCGGCTGCGAGACGCCGCTCGGCACCTCGCTCGCCCACTGCGGGGCCTGCGGGCGGGCGTGCACCACGGGGCCCAACGCGACGCCCGCGTGCGCCGCGGGGGCCTGCGCGGCGGTGTGCGCGTCGAACTACGGCGACTGCGACGCGAACGTGGCCAACGGCTGCGAGACCGACCTGCGCACCAGCCCGACGAACTGCGGGGCCTGCGGGCGCGCCGGGGTCGAGGCCTGCGACGCGGCCGACAACGACTGCGACGGGCTCGTCAACGAGGGCTTCTCGGCGAGCGGCTGCGTGCCGCTGGCGTGCGTGGGGACGGGGCTGATCCAGACGATTCCCGACGGGTGCGTCGACGACGGCGGGTCGAGCTCGGGCGGCGACGGGCTGCAGGTCTACTGCGTGAACAACATCGCGCGCTTCTGCCTCACCGGCGAGGCGTGCCCGTGGCGCGGCGGCGGGAGCACCTCCGACGCGGTGACCTGCTCGCGCGCGGGCCTCGGCAGCGACTTCATGGCGCGCGCCTCGTGCTCGCAGTGGAACGGCCGCACCAACTACTCGTGCGACGTGGCGGGGCGGATCTTCTTCCCGTGAGCGGCGCCCCCGAGCGGGCGCAGGCCGAGTGGCTGCGGCGGGTCGAGGCGGAGTACCGCTCGTCGGCGATCGCGCAGCACCTCACGCTCTGGCTCACCCAGGCGGGGGCCTCGCCCGACCTGCTGCACGCGGGGCTGCGCATCGCGGCCGACGAGCTCGACCACGCCGAGCTCTCGATGGCCGTGTACCGGGCCGCCGGGGGCACCTCGACGCCGCAGCTCGCGCGCGAGTCGCTGGAGCACCCGAGGCGCACGCGCGACCCGCTGGAGTGGGACATCGTGCGGGTCGGGGTCGACGTGTTCTGCCTCGGGGAGACGGTGGCGGTGCCGCTGTTCCGGTACCTGCGCGAGGGCTGCGAGCAGCCCGAGGCGAGGGCGGCCTTGCAGCGCATCCTGCGCGACGAGGTGCGGCACCGCGATTTCGGGTGGACCCTCCTCGACGCCATGCTCGACGGCCCGCTGGGCGCAGAGCTGCGGGCGCTGGTCGGGCGCGAGCTGCCCGGGTGCTTCGCGCGGGTGCGGGCGAGCTACGCGCCCGGCTTCGCGGCGGCGCTGACGGAGGTCTCCGACGACGACCGCCGCTGGGGGCTGATGCCGCCGGCGCGCTACGCCGAGGTGGTGACCAGGACCCTGGCGCGCGACTGGGTGCCGCGCTTCCGTGCGCGGGGCATCGACGCCCGCGCCGCGTGGGAAGGCGCCGCCACTCCCTAGCGCTCGGGCCGCGCGGTCTGCTACGTCCCGGCCACAAACCCTATGCGCGTCATGAAGTTCGGCGGGACCTCCGTCGGTGACCCCACCCGCATCGCCAACCTCTGCGACATCGTGAGCCACTCGCTGCAGCGCCGACCCGTCGTGGTCGTCAGCGCCGCGTCGAAGGTGACCGACATGCTGCTCACCGCCGCGCGCCACGCGAAGGAGGGCCGGGTCGACTCGGGTGCGATCGAGGCGCGGGTGCTGGCGCTGCTGGCGGCCTTCGACCTCGACCCGGCGATCGTGCACCGCGAGCTCGTCGGGCTGCGCGAGGCGCTGGAGGCGGTCGCGGCGCGCGGCGAGGCGACGCTCGAGCTGCTCGACACGGTGGCCTCGTACGGCGAGCGCGTGTCGGCCCGCAGCACCGCGGCCATCCTGCGCAAGCGGGGCATCGACGCCGTGCACGCCGACGCCTTCGACCTCGGGATGCTCACCGACGCCAACTTCGGCGCGGCCGAGCCGCTGCTGGAGAGCGCCGACCTGCTGCGCGCGGGCGTCGCGGCGCTGGTCGACGCGGGCAAGGTGCCGGTGGTCACGGGCTTCATCGGGCGCACCCTCGACGGGCGCGTCACCACCCTCGGGCGCGGCGGCAGCGACTACTCGGCGGCCATTATCGGCGCCGCCATCCACGCCGACGAGATCGAGATCTGGACCGACGTGCCCGGCGTGATGTCCGCCGACCCGCGGGTGGCGCCCGACGCGCGCACCATCCCGGTGCTGTCGTTTCACGAGGCGGCCGAGCTCGCGTACTTCGGGGCGAAGGTGCTGCACCCGAAGACCATCCACCCCGCGGTGAAGCGGGGCATCCCGGTGCGGGTGAAGAACACCTTCCAGCCCGAGCACCCCGGCACGGTGATCACCGCCGAGGGCGACCGCGACGCGCGCGGCGTGCGGGCCCTCGCGCACAAGCGGGGCATCCGCAGCGTCAACGTGGTGTCGACCCGGATGCTCCTCGCGCACGGCTTTCTCGCGAAGATCTTCGAGGTCTTCGCGCGGCACCGGGTGGTGGTCGACCTGGTGAGTACGAGCGAGGTCTCGGTGAGCTGCACCGTCGACAAGGACGACGGCCTGGAGGGCGCCGTGCGCGAGCTGCGCACCTACGGCGAGGTGACGGTGACCCACGGCCTCGGGCTGGTGTGCATCATCGCCGCGGGCCTGCTCGAAGACCCGAAGCCCTGCGCGCGGGTCTTCGCGGTGCTGGCCGAGGAGGACATCCCCGCGCAGCTGCTCACGATGGGCGCGAGCGCGATCAACCTGAGCCTGCTGGTTCCAGACGCGCACACCGAGCGCGCCGTGAAGGCGCTGCACCGCGCCCTCTTCGCCCGGGTGGACGCGTGAGCGACTGGCACTCCTGGCTCGGCCCGCGGCGCGCCCGCCGGCTCGGCGAGCGCTTCGGCACGCCCCTCTACGTCTACTCGGCGGCGGTGCTGCGCAACCGCTGCCGCGCGCTCACGCGGGCCTTCCCCGGCGTCGGGCTGCGCTACGCGATGAAGGCCAACGCCAACCCGTCGCTCTTGCGCATCGTGCGGGCGATGGGGCTCGGCGTGGACACCGTCTCGCCGTGGGAGGTGCAGCTCGCCGCCGAGTGCGGCTACCGCAAGGGGGAGATGGTCTACTCGGGCAACAACCCGAGCGACGACGACCTGCGCGCCGTGCACCGCGCGGGCGTGCTCATCAACCTCGACGCGCTCTCGTCGCTGCACCGCTACGGGCGGATGTTTCGCGGCGCGCGGGTGTCGCTGCGGGTCAACCTCGAGGTCGGCGGCGGGCACCACCCGCACGTGATCACGTCGGGGCCCGACAGCAAGTTCGGGCTCGCGCCCGAGGACCTCCCCGAGGCGAAGTCGATCGCCGCGCGCCACGGCATGCGCATCGTCGGCCTGCACCAGCACATCGGGTCGGGCATCTTCGACCCGCAGCTCTTCCTCGACGCGCTCGACCCGCTGCTCGCGCTGAGCGACGCGCTGCCCGACCTCGAGACCCTCGACGCGGGCGGCGGCTTCGGCGTGCCGTACCGCCCGGAGGAGCACCCGCTCGACCTCGCCGGCCTCGGGGCGCGGGTGATGACGCGCTTCCGCGCGATGCAGAAGGGCCGCAAGAAGCCGCTGAAGTTCGTGCTCGAGCCGGGGCGCTACGTGGTCGCCGAGGCGGGGGCGCTGCTCACGCAGGTGACGACGCTCAAGCGCACGCGCGACCGGGTGTTCATCGGCGTCGACTCGGGGATGCACCACCTCATCCGGCCGGCGCTCTACCAGTCGTACCACCCGGTGTGCATGGTGCCCGAGCGCGACGGCGCGGCGCTGCGGAGCTTCATCGTGGGGCCCATCTGCGAGAGCGGCGACGTGCTCGCCGAGGAGCGGATGATCCCGATGCCCGAGGAGGGCGACCTCGCCATCGTCGGCAACGCCGGGGCCTACGGCTTCGCGATGGCGTCGCACTACAACCTGCGCGCGCAGCCCGCCGAGGTGCTCATCGACCGGGCGAAGGTGTCGGTGATCCGCGCGCGGGAGAGCTACCGCGACGTGGTGCGCCGGCGCGACCTGCGGGCGAAGCGGTAGCCCGTCACGCCGGCCGCGCCGCCACGCGCGCCGCGTTCATCGCGAGGTGCGCCTGCCGCGTCGGTTCGGGCAGCCGGTAGCCCGCGGTCATCCCCATGAGCAGCGCCACCGCGCCGTCGAGCTCGGCCCGGTGCCCGATCGACACGTACACCGGCGCGACCCGCCGCTTCGTGCGCAGCGCGACGCCCACCGTCTCGCCGCGGTGCACCAGCGGCGCGACGCTCCCCGGCTCCTCGCCCAGCTCGCCGTGCCGCCCCGCCAGGATCGTCTTGCCGCAGCCGATGCTCGGCTTGTCGAGCACGAGGCCCATGTGCGCGGCGATGCCGAGCCGCCGCGGGTGCGCGATGCCGTGCCCGTCGAAGACCACCACGTCGGGCTCGACGTCGAGCTTCTCCCACGCCTCGATCAAGCTCGGACCTTCGCGAAACGTGAGCAGCCCCGGCACGTAGGGGAAGCGCGCCTCGCTGGTCACGATCGACTTCGCCACGACCGCGCGGGTCAACGCGTCGAGCACCACGAAGCCGGCGTGCACCACGTCGGAGAAGCGCTCGAAGGAGATGTCCGCGCCCGCCACGTAGCGGACGTTCGCGGGCAATGGCTCGACCCGCAGCATCGCCCGCAGCGACTTCTGTATCTCGACGGCCTCGGACGCGGAGACGTCCCACGAATGCAGCTCGCGGTGCTTCATCGCCCCCCAACCTGGGGTGACCGCTGCCCGGTCACCAGCCCGCGCGACGCCCTACCGCGGCCGCGCCTGCTCGGCCCGCAGGTGGGCCTCCATGCGCCCGAGGTCGTCGCCCCAGAGGCCGTTCGCGCGCAGCCAAGCGAGCTGCGCCCACGCGTCGTAGTAGCGCCCGCGCGCCGTCAGGTAGTCGACGTAGTACCGCCGCGCCTCGCGCGACGCGGGGCCCTCCATCGCGGTCACGTGCGCGAAGGCCCGCTCGGCCTCGGCGTCGCGCCGCTGCATCGAGAGCAGGCGCCCGTAGAGCCCGTAGGGCTCCGCCCACTCCGGCGCGTTGCGCACCGCCACCGCGACGTGCGCGAAGGACTCGTCGAAGCGCTCCTCGCGGAAGCGGAAGCGCGCCACGAAGTACCGCATGCGCGCGCTGCGCGGCTGCACCGCCACCGCGCTCTCGAAGAGGCGCTCGGAGGTACCCCAGTCGACGTTGCGCCGCACCGTCACCGCCGCCCACAGCGCCAGCACCACCGCCGCGGCCGGGAGCACCCCGCGCCCCTGTCCGCGCTCGCGCAGCGCCGCGACGCCGCGGCCCAGCAGCAGGAAGGCGCCGCCCGCGCCGAGGTACCACCAGCGCTCGGCGAAGGCCGCCGGCAGCACCTTCGCCGCGTTGGCGTAGAGCGCCGCCGTCACCAGCACCCACGCGCAGGCCTCGGTCACCAGCGGATCGCTCCGCCGCGCGCGCACCGCGAGCACGACCAGCCCGACGAGGGCCGCGGCGCCCAGCAGCACGTCGCCGTCGAGCGCGACGACCGGGCGCACCACCGCCGCGCCGTAGTCGGCGCAGAGGTCGAGCGGCGCGACGAGCAGGCGCGCGACGAGCCCGACGAAGCGCACGCCCCACCAGACGCGCACCCCGAGCGAGGCGTCGCGCAGGGGGTTGGAGAGCAGGTCGGGCACCAGCGTGGCGGCGCTGCCGAGGGCGGCGGTGCGCAGCGCGACGGCGGCGCCGACGGCGGCCCCGTAGCCGGCGTAGCGCGCGAGCTTCTCGCGCCAGGAGGTCTCGGTGCCGAGCGCGTCGCGCACCAGCAGCAGCGGGAAGACCACCACCACCGACTCCTTGCAGAGCATCCCGAGGGCGAGCGCGACCGGACCCGCGAGCGAGGCGCCGAGTCCCCGCCGCGCGTGCCAGCCGTAGACGGCGAGCACGGCGAGGGCGCCCGCGAGGTCGGAGCGGTTGGTGATGCACGACGCGGCGTCGGTGTGGAGCGGGTGCACGGCGAAGGCGAGTCCCGCGACGAGGGCCGCGGCGGGGTCGCGCAGGCGGGCGGCGAGCCCGCGGAAGAAGGCCACGCTGGCCGCCGCGTGGAGCAGCAGGTTGGTGAGGTGGAAGCTCCAGGGGCGGGCCGACCCGACGAGGCGGTCGAGGGCGAAGGAGAGCGTGAGCAGCGGGCGGTAGGTGTGCACCGACCAGGCGGCCTCGCGGGGCGCGCCCCAGATGTCGGTGGCGAAGGCGCGCGCGAAGGAGAAGGGGGCGCGCAGCACGGGGTTGGCGACGACGACGGTGGTGTCGTCGTAGACGAAGTCGTTGCCGAGCGTGTTGGCGTAGACCGCGACGGCCGCGAGCAGCACCCACCACGACGGGTCGACCCGCCGCCACCACGCCTGACTGTCGGCCGTCGGGGTCATCGCGCGGAGACTACGGGGCGGTCAGCGGCGCCAGGTGCGGCCCGCGGGGCCCGACTTCAGCCCGCGCTGCTCGAGCACCAGCGAGCGGTACGTGGTGCCGCGCTCCTTCGGGAGCAGCTTGTAGAGCACCATGCCGGCGGCCTCGGCGTCGTCGGTCGCGCGGTGGGCGTTTGACAGGTCGACCCCGAGCCGCGCGGTCACCTCGCCCAGCTTGAAGCCCTTTACCCCGGTCTGTAAGGCCCGCGCCCAGACCAGCGGGTCGAGCCACTCGGTGCCACGCAGGGCGGGCGGCGTGGCGGTGGTCTTGGTCACCTCGACCCCGGCGCGCACCAGCTCGGAGCGGATGAACCCGCGGTCGAAGCCGGCGTTGTACGCGAGGGGGATGCGCCCCTGGAGGAGCTCCAGGATCTTCGGGGCGAGCTGCTCGAAGGTGGGCTGACCCTTCACCTGCGCGTCGGTGATGCCGTGCACCGCCGCCGCGTCGGCCGGGATGGGAATGCCCGGGTTCACCAGCATGCCGTAGCGACCCTCGACCTCGCCGTTGCGGAAGTGCACCACGGCGATCTCGACGATGCGGTCGCCGCGGCCCGGGTCGCGCCCGGTGGTCTCGGTGTCGATCGCCGCGAGCGGCAGCGTGTGCCAGGGGGCGTCGGGGTCGAGCTCCTCCGCGAGGCCGAGCTGCGCGGGCGGCGCCGTGCGCAGAAAGGGCATGATTCCCGGGTACGGGAGCCCCGTCGGGAAGCATGAATTGACCTTCGAACCGTGCGCCATGTCCCCGCATCGCAGCACGTCGGGGCGCGCGCTGCCAACTTGCTCGCCGCGCGATTGACGTTCCCGCGCGGCACCACCACCGTCCCCGCTCCGATGGTCCCGCTGTCCGGACGCCGCCTCGCACGCCTCGACGCGCTCGCGCCCGACTCCCTCGTCGCGATCACCGCCCCTGCTCCCGCCGTCGCTTCCGCCGCGGCCCCCACCCTTCACTGGTCCACCGCCGACGACGGCGTCACCGACGCGTGGGGCGCCACCGTCGCCCTCGACGGCGACTCGCTCGCCGGGCTCGCGCCCGCCGCCCGCCGCACGCTCGCCGCCGTCACCGCGCTCTCCGACCACGACGACGCGCCCGCCCCGCGCCTCTACGGCGGCCAGTGCTTCGACCCCGCGCGCCCGCACGACGCCGACCCCGCCTGGGCCGGCGCCCCGCGCGCCCGCCTGGTGCTGCCCACCTGGACGCGCACCACGCTCGGCGGCCGCACCTGGCTGCAATGGACGGGCGCCGCCGCCGCCGCCCGCGCGCTGCGCTGGAACATACCCGATGGGGTACTCCCCGCCGCCCCGCCACCCGCCGTCCGCGCGCCCGACCCGGAGGCGCGGCCCCGCTGGGAGGCGCTGGTGCGCGCC
>JAQBQI010000736.1 GCA_028287085.1 Myxococcaceae bacterium | reverse complement strand
GTCGGCGTCGCAGGCGTCGCCCTGGCCGTCGCCGTCGTTGTCGGCCTGGCCGGCGTTCGCCACGACCACGCAGTTGTCGGCGGTGTTGAGGTCGCCGTCGCCGTCGATGTCGGCGTCGCAGGCGTCGCCCTGGCCGTCGCCGTCGAGGTCGGACTGCGAGGCGTTGGCGGCGGCGACGCAGTTGTCGAGGCCGTTCAGCACGGCGTCGCCGTCGAGGTCGCCGTCGCAGGCGTCGCCCTGGCCGTCGCCGTCCACGTCGGACTGCAAGGCGTTGGCGGTGGCGACGCAGTTGTCGAACGTGTTCGCCACGCCGTCGCCGTCGAGGTCGGGGTCGCAGGCGTCGCCGAGCGCGTCGCCGTCGGTGTTGGCCTGGTCGGCGTTGGCGACGAGCGCGCAGTTGTCGGCGGCGTCGGCGACGGTGTCGTCGTCGTCGTCGGCGTCGCACGCGTCGCCCTGGGCGTCGCCGTCGTTGTCCGACTGGCCGGCGTTCGCCGCGAAGGCGCAGTTGTCGGCCGCGTCGAGCACGCCGTCGTTGTCGTCGTCGGCGTCGCAGGCGTCGCCCTGGGAGTCGCCGTCGTTGTTCGCCTGGTCGGCGTTGGCGGTGAGCGCGCAGTTGTCGGTCACGTCGGCGACGGCGTCGTTGTCGTCGTCGTCGTCGCAGGCGTCGCCCTGGAGGTCGGCGTCGTTGTTCGACTGGCCGGCGTTGCCGACGAGCGAGCAGTTGTCGGCCGCGTCGAGCACGCCGTCGTTGTCGTCGTCGGCGTCGCAGGCGTCGCCCTGGGCGTCGCCGTCGTTGTTCGCCTGGTCGGAGTTCGCGGTCGCGATGCAGTTGTCGACCGCGTCGAGCACGCCGTCGCCGTCGCCGTCGTCGTCGCAGGCGTCGCCGAGGGCGTCGGCGTCGGTGTCGAGCTGGTCGGGGTTGCCGACCGTCGGGCAGTTGTCGAGCTTGTCACGGATCGAGTCGTTGTCGTCGTCGGCGTCGCAGGCGTCGCCCTCGCCGTCGGAGTCCAGGTCCGCCTGGTCGGCGTTGGACGCGCTGAGGCAGTTGTCGCTGGCGTCGACGATGCCGTCGTTGTCGTCGTCACCGTCGCAGGCGTCGCCCTGGGCGTCGCTGTCGGTGTCGTCCTGGTCGGCGTTGGCCGCGTAGGGGCAGTTGTCGCCCGTGTCGGCGACGGCGTCGTCGTCGTCGTCGTCGTCGCAGGAGTCGCCCTGGAGGTCGCCGTCGTTGTTCGCCTGGTCGGCGTTGGAGAGGACGGAGCAGTTGTCGCTCGTGTCGAGCACGCCGTCGTCGTCGTCGTCGGCGTCGCAGGCGTCGCCCTGGCCGTCGCCGTCGGTGTCGAGCTGGCTGGCCGCGGCCACGTACTGGCAGTTGTCGGCGACGTCGGTCACGCCGTCGTTGTCATCGTCCGGGTCGCACAGGTCGCCGAGCGCGTCGGCGTCGTTGTTCGCCTGGTTGGCGTTCGCCAGGAGCCCGCAGTTGTCGGCCGTGTCGAGCACGCCGTCGTTGTCGTCGTCGGGGTCGCAGGCGTCGCCCTGGGCGTCGCCGTCGTTGTTCGACTGGTTGGCGTTCGCGGTCGCGATGCAGTTGTCGACCGCGTCGAGCACGCCGTCGCCGTCGCCGTCGAGGGACACCACGCTGACGTCGTCGAGCATGGCGCCCCAGTAGCCGGCGCCGTTGGCGCTCGCGAAGGTGAGCGTGGTGGACGCGGCGCTCGCGGTGAAGACGACCTCCTGCCGGGTCCACACCACCGAGGCGGGGCTGGAGGCGGGGCCGCACCGCTGGTGGGTGGCGCCGGCGACCGTGACGTTGGTACAGCGGGGGTTGGGGAAGCCGCCGCCGTCGGGCCCGCCGAGCTGGAACACGAGGCGGTACACGGCGCCGGCCCTGGTGGCGAAGGACTGGCTGATCGTCCCGGTGTCGGCCAGGCCGCCGCCGCCGTTGTTGGGGTCGAGCATCTTGTCGCCGTGGTAGGCCCGCGACGGGCTCACCGAGTTATGCCAGTTGAGGGTGCAGCTGGTGGTGGGGCTGAGGCAGCCGACGGACCACCCGGTGATGTTGGTCTGCCCGTTGGAGACGTTGACCCACTGTCCGGCGATCACGGGAGAGAAGTTGCCACTCTCGAAGGAGCCGTTGACGAGCAGGTTGGTCTGGGCGCTCGCGATGGCCGGGGCCATGACGATCGCCGCGGCGGCGGCGGCGAAGAGACGTCGTAGCGGGGAGGATTTTTTGTTCCAGGTCATGAATGGTTCCTCGGTCCGATGGCGTGCGTGACCGGACGCCGCACGTCGGACGCGCGCGACTACCCGGAAGCCCGGTAAGGGCGGCGGAGCAGGGGGAGATCTGGGGACGGGTTGGAGCGCGCAAGCAGACGCCCGCGTCGTGTGGTCGAACCGACTACGTTACGCACACGGTATCTCCCGCTTCCCCGGAAGATTAGCGTCGAAGCTACACCTCGACGATGCGCCACCCGCATTGGACTAAACAAGACAATTTCCTGACGAAAGTGCCCCAGATGACACTTTTCGCACCACACGGTGTGGAGACCCCAGTTCCTGTGGGGAAAGGGCCCTCCTACGCAGTCAGCACTTCGCCCCCGGGCCTCCGTCACTAGCATCGTGTGTCGAACTGCGCGGTCCAGCGGCCGTCGAGACGCTCACCAACGCGCCGTAGGATCCGTTCGCCCCTCCGGCGCGGCGTGGCCCCGGAGAACGCGACCAGTGACTCGGCGAGCACCAGAACGATGGGCCCGAGGTCTGGATCCGCATCTTCAAGGTGCGCTCCAGCCACGCCTCGATCACGCCGGTGCAGGCCATCGACGTGTACCTGTGCTGGGGCTGGATCGACGCGGTGCGGAAGGGCCTCGACGAGGTGAGCTTCCTCCAGCGCTACTGCCCGCGCGGGAAGAAGAGCGTCTGGAGTCAGATCGACGTTACCAACATCGAGCGCCTCACGGCGGCAGGGAGGATGAAGAAGGGCGAGACGATCCACCCGCAAGGCACCCCGAAGGCCGCGCCGAAGAGCCCTCGCGACGAGAGCGTCCATTCCAGCGCCACCGATGGCCAAGGCGGCGGCCGGGGCGCTCCGGAGAGCACACCCGCCGGCGGGGAACTTCGCACTCCAGGCCCTCGGTAAAGGGGCCCCTCGTGCGATCGAGCTCCGACGGAAGCTCCGATGCGGGAGTCACGGGAGGGGCTGCGTCCGGGACGCCGAGGGGGTAGTGTCGGCCCCTATGGGCAGGAAGCCTTCACCCTCTGCACGCGCCAACCGCGACGGTCGCCACTCTCCTCGATGGGGTGCGCCGGACACCCAGAAGCCGAAAAACCTCGACCTCCAGGTCGCGCAGTACGACGCCACGCCGGCGCCGACTCCCGCCACCACGCCTCCATCGCCCGCGGAAGAAGATCCCACCCCACCGCCGGAGCGCCCTCTCCCCTGACCCTTCGGGTCGGCGTCCTGGCGCGCCCGCGCCATTGACGAAGGGCGCAACGTGGTCGGTGACTCCTCCGGGCGGGTGTCCTTCTACGAACCGGCGGACCGATCCGCGCTCGCGGCACGCCGCGATCCGCGGCCCACCGGTCCTCGCGGTTGACGCCGCCCCCCTGCGCGGCATAGCCCATCCCTCCCCACAGCCATGAGCACCCCCGACGACCTCGACCTCGCGGCGCAGCAGACGACGGCCCTCCAGGCGCTCGACGCCGCCGACTCCTCCGAGGCGCTGGAGCAGTTCTACCGCGCCTGGCTCGCGCCCTCCGGCGTCACCACGCGGCTCAAGCGCGGCATCGGGCGCCTCCCGGCCGAGCAGCGCGCGGCCTTCGGCAAGGACGTCAACGCGCTCCACACCCTGCTCGAGACCACCTTCCAGGGGCGGCGCGAGTCGATCAAGACCCGCGAGCTCGCCGCCCGCATCGCCGCCGAGGCGCGCGACGTCACCCTCCCCCCGCGGCCCCGGCCCGCGGGCGCGTACCACCCGGTCACCCTCGTCATGCGCGAGGTGCTCGACGTCTTCCAGCGCATGGGCTTCTCGGTCTTCGAGTCGCCCCACGTCGAGACCGACGACTACAACTTCGGCCTCCTCAACATGCCCGCCGACCACCCCGCGCGCGACATGCAGGACACCTTCTACCTCGACGGCGAACGCCTGCTGCGCACGCACACCTCGGCCGGGCAGATCCGCGCCATGCGCGAGCTCGGCGCCAACGGCACGAAGCCCGTGCGCGTCGTGCTCCCAGGCCTCTGCTACCGCAACGAGAACATCACCACGCGGAGCGAGATCCAGTTCCACCAGGTGGAGGGGCTGCTCGTGGGCAAGAGCGTGCGCATGAGCGACCTCAAGGGCGTGCTGCTCCAGTACGCGCGGCTGCTCTTCGGGCCCGACCAGCGGGTGCGCCTGCGCGGGAGCTACTTCCCCTTCACCGAGCCCTCGGTCGAGGTCGACATCCGCTGCACCCTCTGCGCGGGCAACGGCTGCCGCGTGTGCAAGCAGACCGGCTGGCTCGAGCTGCTCGGCGCCGGCATGGTGCACCCCGTCGTGCTCGCCAACGGCGGCTACGACCCCGACGAGTGGCGCGGCTTCGCCTTCGGCATGGGCATCGAGCGCACCGTGCTCCAGCGCTACGACATCCACGACATCCGCTACCTCTTCGGCAACGACCTGCGGCTGCTCCAGCAGTTCCGCTAGAAACACACCCGCCATGCGCGTCTCGCTCTCCTGGCTGCGATCCTTCGTCCCGGTCACCCTCGACACCCCCGCGCTCGTCGAGCTGCTCACGCGCGCGGGCCTCGAGGTCGACGCCGTGCATTACGTGGGTGTGTATGACCCGCAGGTGCGCGTCGGCCGCGTCGTGTCGCGCAAGGCCCTCCAGTCGGCCGCCCACTTCGTCGTCGACGCCGGGCCCGACCGGCCCGCCGTGAGCGTCGTCTCCAAGGCCCCCAACGCCGAGCGCTTCGAGGTCGGCAGCGCCGTCGCCGTCGCCCTCCCCGGCGCCACCATCATCGACGGCCACGGCGATACCTTCGCCCTCGTCACAGTGGGCAGCGCCAAGGTCTACGGCACTCAGTCCGACGGGGTGCTCTGCTCCGAGCGCGAGCTCGGCGTCGGCGACGATCACTCCGGGCTCCTCGCCCTCGCCACCGACGCCCCCGCCGGGACGCTGCTCTCCGCGGTGCTTCCCGTGCCGCCCCACGGCGAGGCCGACGAGGTGCTGGAGGTGGCCATTCTCCCCAACTTCGCGCGCTGCCTCTCGATGGTCGGCATGGCCCGCGAGGTCGCCGCCCTCACCGGCGTCGACGGCCGCTACGACGTCGCGCTCGACCCGCTCGACGTCGCGCCCGGCGAGACCGACGCCGCCGTCGCCGCGACCGACTCGTGCAAGCGCTTCAGCACCGCGCGCGTCGAGAACGTGCGCGTCGTGCCGTCGCCCCGCTGGATGCAGCGCCACCTCGTGCTCGCGGGCGTCACGCTCATCGACCACCTCGTCGACGTCACCAACTACTGCATGATCGAGCTCGGCCAGCCGATGCACGGCTACGACCTCGCGCGCCTCGGGGCGCCCACCGTGGGCCTGCGCCGCTCGCGCGCCGGCGAGACCGCGCGGCTGCTGCACCAGGGCGCTGACGAGGCCCCGACGGCGCTGCCCGAGGGGACGCTGATCATCACGGCGGCCGACCGCCCGGTGGGCATCGCGGGGGTGATGGGCGGGGCCGACACTGCCATCGGCGCCGACACGACGGCGGTGCTGCTGGAGAGCGCCTGCTTCGACTGGCCCGCGGTGCGGCGCAGCAGCGCGGCGCTGAAAATCCACACCGACGCCTCGACGCGCTTCGCCCGCGGGGTCGACCCGACGCTGAGCGGGACGGCGATCCGACGCGCGGTGCACCTGTGGCGCGGGTGGTCGTCGCCCGACCTCAAGGTGACCGCGACGGGCGACTGGCGGCGGGCGCCGATCGTTCCGGGCGTGGTGGGCTTCACGCTCGCGGGCGTCGAGAGCCTGCTGGGCCTGGCGGTGACGCGCGCCGAGCTGACCGCGGCGCTCGCGCGGGTCGACATCGCCGTGCGCGACGCGGCGGGCGGGGCGCTGGAGGCGGTGGTTCCGCCGGGGCGCGACGACGTGACGCGGCCCTGCGACCTCGCGGAGGAGTACGCCCGGGTGACGGGCTTCGACCGCATCCCCGAGACGATGCCCTCGGAGGCGCTGCCCTTCCACACGCCGTCGCGGCGCTACGCGCTGCGCGAGGGGCTGCGCGACGCCCTCGTGCGCGGGGGTTTGCAGGAGCTGCTGACCTACTCGCTCATCGCCCCGGAGTCGGAGGCGCTGCTCGGCGCCGAGGGCGCAGAGACGCCGCGGCTGCGGGTGCTCAACCCGATCAACGTCAACCGCACGACGCTGCGGCGCACGCTGCTCGCGGGGCTGATGGAGACGCTGCGCGAGAACCACCGCCACACGCCCGACGCGCAGGTCTTCGAGATCGGGGTGGTGTTCCTGCCGGAGCTGGCGTCGCCGTACGGGCGGGGGCTGCCGGCGGAGAAGCTGCGGGTGTCCTTCGCGCTCACGGGGCGCGCCGACCGCAGCTCGCTGCACGGCGGCAACGACCGCGCGGCCGACCTCTTCGACGCCTCGGCGGTGGTCGAGCACCTGCTGCGCGCGCTGCGCCTGCGGGGCGTGGAGGTCGTCGCCGACGAGGCCGCGCCCTACCAGCCGGGGCTCTGCGCGGCGCTGCGCAAGGGCGAGCGGGTGTACGGGCGCTTCGGGGTGGTGCACCCCGAGGTGTGCGCGCGCTTCGACATGGAGGGCCGGCGCGTGGTGGCGGGCGAGCTCGACCTCGACGCGCTGCTCGACGAGGCCGGGACGACCTTCAAGACGTCCGCGCCGCCGCGCTTCCCGTCGCTGCCCATCGACGTGTCGATGTTCATCGGGCGGGCCGTGAGCGCGGGGCAGGTGGTGACGACGGCCCTGGGCGCGGGCGGGGCGTCGCTCAAGGGCGTCGAGGTCATCGACGAGTTCAGCGGCGCGCAGGTGCCCGAGGGGATGCGCTCGCTGGCCGTGCGGCTGGAGCTCAACGCGGGCGACCGCAGCCTGACGACGGCCGACGCGCAAGCGGTGCGGGTGCTGGTGACGACCGCGCTCACCGCGGCACTCGGGGCGCAGGTGCGCGAGTAGTCGGCGGCTTCGAACGACGGTCGGGCTGGTGATAGGGTGGCCGCATCTCATGGCCACGCGCGCTTTGCTTAGGGTTCGACGGGTGTTGGTGGTGGCGCTCCTCGCGGCGGCGTCGTCGTGCGCGACGGGCAGCGGCACCGAGCCCGACCCGGAGTATCCCGAGGACGTGGGCGAGGTCGCGGACACGGGCGCGATCGAGGACGCCGGGAAGAAGGACGCCGGGGCGGTCGAGGACGTCGGCGCCGAAGAGGACGTCGGCGGCCCCGAGGACGCGGGCGTGACCGGCGACGTGGGCTTCGACAGCGGCGCGCGCGACGTGCTGCTGGCGACCGACGTGGGCTTCGACGTGGGCGTCGACACGGGGCCGCGGGACACCGGGCCGGTCGACACGGGGCCGAGGGATACGGGACCCGTCGACACCGGACCGGTCGACACGGGGCCGAGGGACACCGGGCCCGTCGACACCGGGCCGGTGGATACGGGCGCGCCGGATGTTCCGACGTGCACGCCGGTGGCGGAGACCTTCAACTCGCGCGACGACGACTGCGACGGGCTCGTCGACGAGGGCTTCACCACCAACGGGGTGACGCTCGCGTGCACGGGCAACGGGCGCGTGCAGGTCCTGGGGGACCGCGACATCGAAGACGGCGGCTTCTCCAGCGGCGGCGACGGGCTCGAGTTCTACTGCTTCAACGGCAGCTTCCGCTTCTGCCTGACCGGCGAGGCGTGCCCCTGGCGCGCTGGGCCGCCGGCGACCGACAACGGCATGAGCTGCTCGACCGCCGGGCTGCGCGGGCCGTCGTACTTCATGGCCTACTTCCTCTCCGGATACCTCGTCATCGGCGGGGTGGAATACGACGATTGGTATTGCCCGCCCACCGGGCGGCTGCGCCTCGTGCGGCGCTGATCGGTCAGCGCGCCGTCCAGGTGCTGCGGGCGCGCGCCAGCACGGCGCCGTCGCCCGCGCGCCGCAGCTCGTGCAGCCAGCGGCCGCCCCCGGCCTCGGGCGCCGCGCGCACCACCACCGCGTCGCCCGCCAGCGCCTCGGCGACGTACTCGACCTCGACGGTCTCCAGCCGCGACGCGCGCTCGTGGCCGTCGGGCATGGCCTCGAGCGCCCACGAGACGAAGTGCACGTGGTTGGCGTGCGCGTTGACGTCGATGTCGCTGCGCCGCACCGAAAGCGCTGCCTCGCGGATGGCGCCGGTCGGCGCGGCGATCTTCTCGCGGAAGGCGCCGGGCCAGGCGCGCTCGCGCTCGGAGCGCCAGTCGAGGTTCGTGCGGGGGTTGCGCAGCAGCCGGCGGGCGACCGGGTCGATGACCAGCCACGCGCTCGCGCCCTCGGCGATGGCCGCGCCGTCGGCGTCGAGCAGGCGGTACTCGCGCACGGCGTAGAGGCGCTCGCGGCCGCCGGGCCAGGTCTCGACGCGCAGCTCTTCGCGGCGCCGGACGGGGCGGCGCACGCGCAGCGCGAGGCGGTGCAGCACCCAGGTCTCGCCGTGCGCGGCGACGATCTGGTCGACCGCGACGCCGTACGAGGCGGCGTGCCGGTCGGCGGCCTCCTGGAGGTAGTTGCAGAGCGCGGCGGCGGTGGCCTCCCCGCGGGCGTCGACCTCGTAGGAGCGCACGCGGAAGGCCTCGGTCCACACGGGGACGATCTCGGTCATCGCGGGGGACCCTGCCACGACGGGCGCGCGGCGCGCCACGGCGCCGCCGCGAGCGCGCTGGTCTCGGGTAGACTCGCGGCGTGCGCACCGGACTTCGTCGAGCCCTGTCCACCGCGTCGCTGCTCGCGTGCGGCTGCGGACTCCAGAACCCCGAAGTCGTCTTGCGGGCGCTGCCCGAGGACGCCGCCGTCGCGCCCGACCTCGGCTCCGACGACGTGGCCATCGCCCCGACGGACCTCGGCGCGCGTCCCGACCTCGTGGTCGCCGTCGACGCGCGCGACGTCCCGAGCGCGTGCGGCCTGTCGGGGCAGTCGTGCTGCGACGACGGTCGACCCGCCTGCGCCGCGGGCTTCGCCTGCGCCGCGGGGCGCTGCGGCTGCCCGGCGGGGAGCGCCGAGTGCGACGGCCGGTGCGTCGAGACGGCCGCCGATCCCGCGAACTGCGGGGCCTGCGGGGCGGCCTGCGCG
>JAQBQI010000732.1 GCA_028287085.1 Myxococcaceae bacterium | reverse complement strand
TCGGTCGACCGGGCCGACGCGGCGGTGCCCGCGCGACCCGGGGCGCTCGCCGGGCTGCGCGTGCTGGTCTGCGACGACGAGCTCGACGCGCGCGAGATGGTCGCCGAGGTGTTGCGCGGCGGCGGCGCGGCGGTGATCGCGGTGGACTCGGTGGCGGAGGCGCTGGCGTGCTTCGACGCGGCGCCGCCCGACGTGCTCGTGAGCGACATCGGGATGCCCGGGGCGGACGGCTACGCGCTGCTGGGGAGCGTCCGCGCGCGGCCGGCGGAGGCGGGCGGGCGGGTGCCGGCGCTGGCGCTGACGGCCTACGCGACGGCCGACGACGCGCGGCGGGCCGCGGCGGCGGGCTTCCAGCGGCACGTGACCAAGCCGGTCGAGCCGGATCGCCTGGTCGCGGTGGTCGCGGAGCTGGGCGGGCGCGCGGCGGGGGAGTGACCGACCCCCGTACCGCGCTCAGCGCTTCGCCGATCCCGATCGCCCGCGGGTCGTCTCGGACCCCTCGGACGGCGCCGCGACGGGCTCCCCCTCGGCGAGGTCGACGCGCACGCCGCCGCGGTAGCCGGCATCGGCGACGCCGCCGCGGGCGCGACGTTCGAGCGCCTCGAGCATCGCGGCGCGCAGCCCGACGAGCAGGGTCGCCGCGCGCGCCACGAGCGCGTCGGGGACCGGCGCCGGCGCGCTGAACACGAGCTCCCCCCGTTCGGTGCGAAGCTCCCACGCGTTGTCGTCGTCCTGGCTCCACGCACTCACCAGCGCGAGGGCCTCGGCGCGGTGGGCCTCGGAGAGCGCCGCCGTCGCGGTGTCGTCGCCGGTGAGGGTGAAGGCCGCGTCGAAGCTCCGCACGTCGCGCCGCACCGCGCCCACCTTGAGGCCGCGGGCGCGGAGCCCGAAGGCGAGCGACGCGCCCAGGAGGGAGGTCGCGAGCTGGACGTGGGTCTTCGGCGCGACCGGCGTCCCGGCCCAGACGAGCGGGTTGAGCAGGAGCATCGCGCGCAGCGGGACCCCGTCGCGGCGGCCCTCCGCGACGATGGCGAGGGCGTAGGTCCGGAGCGCGACGGGCGCGTCGAGGGCCGCGAGCAGCATCGACCCCTGGCGCTCGCGCACCGCCGGAACCCGCCCGAGGGCGAACCAGATCACGAGGGCCGCGAAGGCCACGATGGCGGCGAACCACAGCGCGCAGGCCATCGCCTCAGCCCCCCCGCAGCCGGAAGCGCTGGAGCTTCCCCGTCGCCGTCTTCGGGAGCTTGATCGCGCCGAGGAAGCCCGCGACGAAGTCGACGGGGTCGGGCATCGCGAGCATGACGCGCTGCTCGGGCACCACCCGGAGCGCGAGGAGGGCGTTGCCCGCGCGGTCGGCGCGGTCGGCGAGGGCGGCGTAGGTGCACGGGCCGTCGTCGTCGACGTAGGCGACGCGGTCGCCGCGGCCCTCGGAGAGGTGGCGATCGAGCAGGTCGACGGCGGCGTTGTAGGGGCGCGGGAAGGTCACCCGCGGGGGCGAGACGGCGTCGTCGATGCGCGCGAAGGTCACGCGGCCGACGCTAGCAGAGGGCTCGCGGCGCCGACGAGCCGCGGCCGTCGCGTCTGGAACCACCCGGCCGGGTGTGATACGCGATCGCCGTGGCCAGGGATTACAAGGAAACGTGTCTGCTCCCGAAGACCGCGTTCGCGATGAAGGGCGACCTCTTCAAGCGCGAACCCCAGTGGCTCGCCCGCTGGGAGTCCACCGGCCTCTACGAGCGCATTCTCGCGCGCCCCACCGGCGGGCGCTTCGTCTTCCACGACGGCCCGCCCTACGCCAACGGGCACATGCACCACGGGCACGTGCTCAACAACGCGCTCAAGGACTTCGTCACGCGCTCGCGCAACCTGCTGGGCGAGCGCACGCGCTTCATCCCCGGCTGGGACTGCCACGGCCTGCCGATCGAGCTCAACGTCGACCGCGAGGCCAAGCGCAAGAAGGAGAACGTCTCGCCCGCCGAGATGCGCGCGCGCTGCCGCGACGAGGCGACGAAGTGGGTCGACGTGCAGCGCACCGAGCGCAAGCGCCTCGGCGTGCTCGGCACCTGGGAGACCCCCTACCTCACGATGAACAAGGGCTTCGAGGCGCAGGTCATCCGCGCGCTGCGGGCCTTCGTCGCCAACGAGATCGTCTACCGCGGCAAGAAGCCGGTGCAGTGGTGCTGGCACTGCCGCACGGCCCTCGCCGAGGCCGAGGTCGAGTACGCCGAGCAGCACGTCTCGCCGTCGATCTACCTGAAGTTCCCGCTCGACGCGGTGAGCGCCGCGGCGCTGCGCGACAAGCTCCCGCCCGGCGTCGACCGCGTCGCCGCCGTCATCTGGACCACCACCCCGTGGACCATCCCCGCCAACCTCGCCATCGCCGTGCACCCCGCGCTCGACTACGTCGTGCTCCGCGGCGCCGACGGTGAAGGGCTCCTTGTCGCCGCCGCGCTCGCGGCATCGGTCGCCAAGGCCGCCGGGCTCGACGAGGCCGTGGTGGGTCCGTCCTTCAAGGGCGAAGGTCTCGTCGGGCTCCAGGGCCGCCACCCCTTCGAGTCGCGCTGGTCGCCCATCTACGGCGCCGACCACGTCGAGAGCGGCGCGGGCACCGGCCTCGTGCACACCGCGCCCGGCCACGGACGCGACGACTACAAGCTCGGCCTCGCCCACGGCCTCGAGCCCTACGCCCCCGTCGGCGACGACGGCCGCTACACGGGCGAGCTCGGCGACGGCGCCAAGGCGCTCGGCCTCGAAGGGCAGTTCATCTTCGACGCCAACCCGATCCTCGAGCAGCACCTCGCGTCGCTGGGCGCGCTGCTCCAGAAGCCCGGCCAGAAGATCACCCACAAGTACCCGATCTGCTGGCGCTGCAAGAACCCGCTCATCACCCGCGCGACCACGCAGTGGTTCATCGCGATGGACGAGCCCATGAAGGCTCCCGGGTTCTTCAACGTCACGCTGCGCGAGCGGGCCCTGTCGGAGATCGACCGCCTCGCCGCCGACGGCGCGCGCGCCGAGACCGAGGGCGTCGCCCGCGGCTGGGTGCCCTCGTGGGGCCGCGAGCGCATCCGCGGCATGATCGAGTCGCGCCCCGACTGGTGCATCTCGCGGCAGCGCATCTGGGGCGTGCCCATCCCCGCGGTGCAGCACAAGGCGACCGGCGAGGTGGTGCTCACCACCGAGCTGCTCGACCACGTCGCGAAGGTCTTCGCCGAGCGCGGCGCCGACGCCTGGTACAGCGACGACCCGACGGTGCTGCCCGAGCTCATCCGCTGCGCCGACGGCACGCTGCGCCCGCGCGAGGAGTTCGCCCGCGACCCGAGCATCATCGACGTGTGGTTCGAGTCGGGGAGTTCGTTCTACGCGGTGTGCGAGCCCGAGCCCGACCTCGGCGCCAAGGTCGACCTCTACCTGGAGGGCAGCGACCAGCACCGCGGGTGGTTCCACTCGTCGCTGCTGGTGGGCTGCGCCGTTCTGGGCGAGGCGCCCTACCGCGCGGTGCTGACCCACGGCTTCGTCTGCGACGAGCACGGCCGCCCGTACTCCAAGAGCGAGATCCGCCGCCGCCAGGAGGAGCGCCGCAACGAGATCGTCGCGCGGGTCACCGGCGGCGAGGCGCTGGAGTCGGCGCTGGCGGCGATGAGGAGCAGCTGGGCGACGCCCGAGAAGGTCGCCGACGCGAAGAAGCGCCTCGGGAAGAAGACCGCCCTCGACGACGTTGCACTCGCCATCGCCCAGGACGACATCGAGTACATCCCCCCGGAGAAGATCATCGCCGAGCAGGGCGCCGAGCTCTTCCGCGCGTGGGCCGTCTTCGTCGACTACGAGAACGACATGCCCTACTCGCGCGCGGTGCTCAACCAGGCGATCGACGCCTACCGCCGCGTGCGCAACACGATGCGCTTCATGCTGGGCGCGCTGCGCGACGAGCCCGCCCCGCTGCTCGCCGAGGTCACGCTCGAGCCCCTCGACCGCTGGGCCCTGGTGCGCCTCGGCGAGGTGCTCGCCACCTGCGAGGCCGCCTACCGCCAGTACCGCTTTCGCACGGTCTTCGCGACGGTGCTCGACCTCTGCCAGGAGCTCTCGGCCCTCTACCTCGACGCCTCGAAGGACCGCCTCTACAACGACGCCGCCGACGCCCCGCGGCGCCGCTCGGCGATCGCCACGATGCAGCACCTCGTGCGCTCGATCGCGACCGTCGTCGCCCCCATCCTCCCCTTCTCGGCCGAGGACGTCTGGGACCACCTCCCCGCCTTCGCGGGCAAGGGCGACAGCGTGCACCTGGAGTTCTGGCCGACCGTGCCGGCCATCGACGACGGCGCCGCGCTGCTCACCTCGATGCAGCAGATCGGCCTCGTGCGCGACGCGGTCTTCGCGCAGCTCGAGCCCGTGGTGCAGGCCTGGGGCGTCGAGAAGCAGGCCGCGAAGAAGGCCGGCCGCGAGCCCGGCGCGGGCGAGATCGCCTTCGCTGACAGCGCCCGCATCGACCACGCCCGCGACGCCGCCGTGACCATCGGGCCCTTCGCCGAGGCCGAGCGCGCGACCATCACCTTGACCGACGCGCAGGTCGCCGAGCTGCTCGGGCTGGGCGCGCTGCACCTCGCGCCCGCCGTCACGAACGTCGGCGCGCGCCGCGCGTCGGGCCCCCCGTGTGACCGATGCTGGCGCCGACGTGGCGACGTGGGCGCGGACGGTCTATGTCCCCGCTGCCGTCACGCCGTCGACGTCTTTGACCGCGCCGCTGGCGCTCCCGCCTAGAGGATCCATGAGCGAAGTGAACCCGACCCCCGACACCGCTTCGACCGCCGAGACCCCCGCCAAGGCGAAGCCGGCGATCGAGCCCGTCACGGCCCGCGACTGGATCTTCCTCGCCGCCATCGCCGTCGGCAGCGCCGGCCTCGACCTGTGGAGCAAGGCCTGGGCGCTGGGCCGGCTCTCGCGCGCGTCGTCCAACCCGCCGCCGCTCTGCACGCCGCCCGCGGGCCTCGCGCACTACCTCCCGCAGCGCATCGCCAACCGCGAAATCGTGCTCATCAAGGACTACCTCGACCTCCAGTACGCCGAGAACTGCGGCGGCGCGTGGGGCCTGCTGCACGGCGCGAGCGAGGCCGTGCGCCGCCCCTTCTTCCTGCTCGTGACCATCGGCGCCATCGCCTTCATCGTGCACCTCTACCGCACGATGGAGCCCGGCCAGCGCCTGATGAAGTGGGCGCTCCCGCTGGTGCTGGGCGGCGCCATCGGCAACCTCGTCGACCGGGTGCGCCTCGGCTACGTCGTCGACTTCATCCACGCGCACCTGAAGCTGCGCTTCCACTGGCCGACCTTCAACGTGGCCGACATCGCGATCACCGTGGGCATCGGCCTGATGGTGCTCGAGTACATCATCGGCCCGAAGAAGGCCCCGCGCGCGGCCGTTGCCATCCCGGTGGCGACCACGCCGTGAGGCCGATCCTCGCCGCGCTCTTCGGCGTCGAGCTCCCCGCGTATTTCGCGATGCTCGCGACGGGCTTCGCGCTGGCGACCCTCATCGGCGCCCGCTGGATCGGGCGCCTCGGCCACGACCGCGAGGTCATCATCGACCTCGGCCTCGCGATGGTCGTCGCGGGCGTCATCGGGTCGCGCCTCCTGCACGTCATCGCCGACGGCTACTTCTGGGACTACGTGCACCTCTGCACCGACCCCGCGAAGGTCTCCTGGCACATCACGCGCGAGCACTGCCTCCACAGCTCGGTCGACGGCCTCTGGGACCAGGCGCACGGCGTCTGCCACCCGAAGGAGGCCAGATGCTTCGCCTGGGCCTACTTCTGGGCGGGCGGGCTCACCTACTACGGCGGCCTCATCGGGGCGACGGGCTATGCCGTCTACTTCCTGCGACGAGAGAAGTTCCCCTTCTGGAAGGCCGCCGACATGGCGGGCTTCGCCGTCGCCCTCGGCCTCGCCTGGGGCCGCATGGGCTGCTTCCTCGCGGGCTGCTGCTTCGGCGTCACCTGCGAGCACCCGTGGAGCGCCTGGTTCCCCCGGTATTCGCCGGCGAGCGAGGCGCAGTTTCGCGCGCACCGCATCGCGAGCGAGGCGCTGCCCGCGCTGCCGGTGCACCCGACGCAGCTCTACGAGGCGGCCGGATCGCTGCTCATCGCGGCCCTCGGGTACTACCTCGTGGCGCCGCGCAAGCGCTTCGACGGGCAGGTCTTCGTGTTCTTCCTGGCGAGCTACTCGGTGCTGCGCATCGCGGTCGAGGTGCTCCGCAACGACGACCGCGGGGCCCTGCTCGGGCTGAGCACCTCGCAGCTCATCTCGGTGCTCATCACGCTGGGGCTCATCCCGGTGTACCGCTGGCTGCGCGCGCGCTCGCTCGCGACGGCGTAGTCACCCCCGTGGAGCTGATGACGGCCCGCGACCCGGTGCCCTTCGCCCTCCGTCGCACCGGCGCCCTCGCGCTGCTGCTGGAGTTCTTCGGCGTCGCGGGCGCCTTCGTCGCGCTGAGCGTCGCCGCGGGCGACCCGGCGACCGCCTGCCGCTGGTGCGGGACCAACCGCTTCGACGTCGCCGTCCGTGGGCTCCTGGTGCAGCGCGACCCCCACGCCGCGGCGCTCGCGAGTCACGCCCTCTCGATGCTCGCGGCCCCGGCCCTCGCCTTCGGGACGGTGATCGTCCCGGCGCTGCGGCGCCGCCGCGGGCGGCACGCGCTGCAGGACAGCGTCATCGTGCTCAACGCCTTCCTCCTCGTGACGGGCGTCGCCGACGGGGTGAAGAAGCTCACCGACCGGACGCGGCCGGGCGTCCTCTACGACCGCGTGGGCGAGATCGAGGCGAGCGCCGCGCCGCTCGAGCACTATCTCTCGTTCTTCTCGGGGGACACCGCGTGGGCCTGCGTGCTCGCTGCGACCGCCGCCACGCTCGCGCAGCTCCGCGGCTACGCGTGGGCCCGCCGGGTCGCGCTCGCGGGCGCGGTGATCGGCCTGGCCACCGCCGCGCTCCGGG
>JAQBQI010000716.1 GCA_028287085.1 Myxococcaceae bacterium | reverse complement strand
GGCGCGCAGGGTGGTCCCCTCGACGACGCGCACGAAGCGGGCGGCGGGGGCGACGGCCGCGGGGCGCTGCGCGGAGGCGCAGGCGAGCGGCAGGAGGGCGGCGAGCAGGAGTGGGCGCATCGGTGGGCGCCCGGAGCGTACCGGAGCGGGGCTACAGCTTGTAGCCGCGGGTGAGCAGCGACTTCGCGCCGCTGTCGAAGGCCGCCTGCGGGCCGACCTCGAAGACCAGCGCGTCGGCCATGCGGTTGATGATGTTGAAGAGGTAGCCCACGTAGAGCGCGTCGGTGATGGCCTCCTCGGTCACCCCGAGCGCGCGCACCGCGGCGAAGTCGTCGGGCGCGAGCGCGCCGTGGTCGCGCGTCATCTTCTCCAGCAGCGGCAGCATCGCCCGCGCCTTGTCGCCGATGGGCGCGGCGTCGAGGCCCGCGAGGCGGTTGTCGATGACTTCATTCCCGAGCACCTTCGACGCGACCGCGCCGTGGGCGCGCAGTCAAAACTCGCACTCGTTCTTCTTCGACACGAAGGCCGCGAAGAGCTCGCGCTCGCCGATCGACCACGGCGACGGCCCCCGCATCACCTCCTGGAACATCATCTTCGAGCCGAAGAATTCCTCGCGGAACTTCAGCGTGCGCACGACGTCCGGCGCGGGGTGCCCGGAGAGCAGTCGGATGACGCCGAACATCGCCCGGTGCTGGAGCTTCTCGCCCCTGGAGACCGACGGCAGTCGCATCACTTCTTCGCCCCCGCGCGCTGCGCGGCGAGGGCCGCGTCGAGCTGCTGCTTCGCGCGGCCCACCGCGGCGGCGACGGTGTACTCGAAGATCTCCACGTCGCCGCGGCCCTCGGCGCGCAGGGCGGCGACGTCGGCGTCGGTGACGCCGTTGGCGTCGCGGGCCACCTGCCCGCAGTAGCGCCCGCGCGCCCCGCCGAGCGCGTCGGGCTCGGTCGCCGCGCGCAGCCGATCGGCCGCGGGCACGGTGGCCGGGTTGCGCATCACCGTCGCCTCGAGCAGCTCACGCTGCGCCGCGAACTTGTCCATGCGGGCGACGCTACCACCGGCCGGGTCGGGCCGTCACCGGTCGGGGTCGGCCCACACCGCGAGGCGCTCCGCGGCGGCCGGAACATCCACGCGGGTGGTCACGTCGGGGAGGCGCAGGACCCGGTAGGTCCAGGCGCTGCCGGCGCCGCCGCTGGCGTCGTGGGTGAGGAGGAGGGTTCCGTCGCGCGGGGTGACGTCGGCGCTGGAGAAGGCCGCGTCGTCGACGAGGGTGGCGTCGGCGCTGCTGGTGGCGACGCCGCGCGCGACGAGGGCGTGCCCGCCGTCGGCGCGGTTGCGCACCATGTACACGGCGGAGAGGTCGCGGCTCATGCCGTCGACGCGGCCGGTGAAGGCGCTCTCGACGGTGGGTCGCGCCCCGGTCGCCACGTCGACGCGCAGCAGGGTCTGGTGCCAGTCCCAGGGGGCGGAGGTGCCCTGATCCTCGACGCGCGAGACGACGACGGCGGCGGCGTCGGGGACGAAGCGCAGCTGCACGCCGAGCCCGCGGAGGTTGGCGCCGGTGGTGACGCGGGTCCAGCGGTGGGATCGGGTGTCGGTGACGAAGAGGTCGAGGGCGCCCGCGTGCGGCTGCGTCGCCATGACGTAGGCGAGCTTGCCCCCGTCGGCGGACCAGTCGAGCGCGGGCATCACGTACTGCCCGTTGGCGCTGACGACGGCGCCGCCGCCCGCGTCGGCGTCGAGCACCACGACCTCGGACTGGTCGATGGCGGTGGAGACGATGGCCGCGAGGTGCACGCCGTCGGGGCTCCACGCGAGGCGGTGCACGCTGCGGACGTGCTCGTCGGTGACCGTCGGGGCGTTGGGGTCCTGCGCGGGGACGTCGTCGACGATGCCGGTGAAGTGGAGCTGCCGGCGGCCCGTGGCGTCGGGCTGCTGCACCCACAGGCTCGGCCGCCCGGAGGCGTCGTACTGCACATAGGCGACGCGCATCGGGCGCGCCTGCGGGGGGGTTCCGCTGTCGGGGGTGCCCGCGTCGGGAATGAAGACGTCGGGGGTGCCATTGTCGACAGGAGTGGGCACGTCGGGGGTGCCCGAGTCGGGTGTTCCACTGTCGACGGGAGTGGGCACATCGGGAGTGCCACTGTCGACGGGAGTGAGCACATCGGGGCCGCCGGCGTCGGCGGCGTTGGACGATGAGCCGCAGCCCGCGGCGAGCGCTGCGAGTGCGAAGAGGACGGGGCGGAGGGGACGGTTCATCGGGGTTCCTCGTCGGGCTATTGGGAGAAGGACGGGAAGTCCCTTGAGCAGCGATCGTGCCTCGCGAGAAGAGAAGCGGATTGCGCGTTGGGAGGAAGGGGATTGAGCAGGGCGGGTAGAGCAGGGTTGGCGCGACTTGAGCCGGGGTGGCTCGTCGGATGGAGGGGATCCAGCGGGGGGTTGCAGCCGATCGACGTGGGGGCATGGGCGTTGAGTGGGCGGCGTCGGCGCGGACGATGCCGCCGCCCACTCCGCGGTTGCGGACGGCCCGCGAG
>JAQBQI010000706.1 GCA_028287085.1 Myxococcaceae bacterium | reverse complement strand
GCTCGGCGAGCACGCCGCCGCGGTCCGGAGCCGGGGTGGGCGTGGGCGTCGCGGCGGGCGCGGGGGCAGGCGCGGGCGGCGCGGGGAGCTGCAGCACGCGGCGCACGTCGACGGTCACCACGCAGGGGCCGACGACGTTGCGCAGGGTCTCCTGCCGGCCGCCCTGCCAGCGCAGCCACACGCGCCCGACGAGCTCGCGGCGCACGACGTCGTCCTCGTCGACGAGCAATTGGAGCGGGGCGTTCGCCGCGAGGCGCACGTTGTCGAAGGTCTGCGCGCACTCGCGGTCGGCGACGCAGGGACCGACCTCGACGGGGCCATCGCGGGTCTGCAGCGCGAGGTGCAGCTCGGGGCCGCTGCCGTCGGGGTCCCACGGGTGGGCCCGCTGCGCGCGGGGGATGGTCACCTCGATGCGCAGCCGCACGAGCGCGTCGCCGTCGGCCCCGGCGTCCTGCGCGCCGACGCCCGCGGCGGGGCGGAAGAGCAGCGCCGCCATCGCGCAGAGCCCCACGAAGAACACGAAGGCCAGCGCGCCCAGCCGGCGCCGCCCACGCCGCGCGTCGAGCAGCTCGCGGCTCATCTCCACCGAGCGACGGCCGTCGTCGACGCTCTGCGCGAGGCGGGCCTGGAGGGCGGGCGACGCGACCGGGCGGCCGAAGCTGCGCGAGAGGCCCGCCATCATGCGCTCGGTGTGCTCGACCTGGTCGGCGCCGGGGTTCCACGCGGCGAAGGCGGCGTAGAGGAGCGAGCGCGTGACGGGCCGGCGCACCCGCGGGTCGAGCGCCACCCAGAGCAGCGCCGTCCCGTGGAGCACGTGGGCGCGCAGCGGGTCCCACGCGCGGGCGTCGCCGTCGGGCTTCATGGTGACGTCGACGAAGCCCTCGACCGTCGCGTCGTCGCCGGGCCGGCACGGGTCGGTCGGCAGCGCGCGCAGCCCGCACAGCAGCGCGACCTTCAGCGCCGCGAAGCCCGAGGGCATCCGAGGGAGCTCCGCCTGCAGGGCCTCCATCGCGCCGGCCACCGAGAGCCCGTCGCCCTCGCGGTCGCGGGGCACCAGCATCCGGTCGCCGTGGAAGCGCGAGAGCCACGCGAAGACGTGCCCGCGCGCGAGCAGCGCCTCGAGGTTGCGCCAGTCGTCGCGGTAGGCCCGCACGAGGTCGGTCGGCGCGCTGATGGCGAGGTCGCGCTCGCCCCACTCCAGCACCAGGCCGCGGTGGCCCAGCGCCCAGAGCAGGGCGTTGAGCTCCGCCTCCTCCTCGCGCGGCGGCCGCGGAAACGGCGGGAGCGCCGCCTCGGGACGGTGCACCGCCAGCCACGCGAGCAGCTCGCCCGAGCGGTGGGCCCGCTTGAGTCCGTCCCACGCCCCGGCGACCTCGGCGGTCACCGTGAGCGACTGCGGCGAGGCGAACACCCGCGCCTCGCCGTGGCGGTCGACGACGGCGAGGCCCGGCGCGCGGGTGAGCGCGTAGGCGCCCTCCCAGAAGGGCAGCGCGTCGCCCCGCCGCGAGGGGTCGCCCTGCGCGCGGCGCAGCCCGTCGAGCCAGCGGTCGTCGCGACGCGCGGGCGGGAGCGACTCCATCCACGCCACGAGGTCGCCCGAGACCAGCAGCGGCCCGACGGCCTCGCGCAGCTCGGGCTGGGCGAGCGCGAGCCGCGCAAGGGTCGAGGCGTCGGTCACCGCGGTCGGCCCGAGGTAGAGCGGTTCGCCCAGCGACCACGCGAGGCGCTGCAGCCCGCTGGGCTCGTTGCGGGCGACGAGGTCGGCCGCGCCGGCGGCGACGATCCAGCCGGAGAGGCGCAGCCAGGTGGGGAGCAGGCCGTCGCGCGCCGCGGTGGCGAGCGCGTCGAGGGCGACCGAGCCGTCGCGCACCAGCGCCCCGAGCGCGTCGGGGTTGGGCACCGCGACGGCGCCGAGGCGCAGCTCGCGCCGACCCAGCGCCCAGGTCTGGAGGTGCACCGCGAGCATCGGGGCGGCGCCGCGCTCGGCCGCCTGGCGGGCCTCGCGCGAGCGCTCGATCACGGTCGGGCTCGCCCCGTTGGCCCGCAGCCAGTCCAGCACGGCGCCCTGGCGCAGCAGGTCGATGGCCTGCGCGGGGTGGGCGAAGAGCGCCGCGGCGAGCTGGTCCATCGTGGCGGGCGCGCCGGGGAGGGGGGCGAAGGGCGACCACGGCCGCGACTCCACCGACTGGAGCGCGAAGCCCGCGCCCGCGAGGATCTCCCGCGCCCGCGCCGGGGTGAGCCCGACCTCGACGGCGGCGGCGTCGACGCGCGCGACGTCGCCGGCGTAGAGCGTGCGCTGGTCGCGGAAGAGCGTGCGCACGGCGTCGAGCAGCTCGGCGGCCTGCATGCCCTCGAGCGCCGCGAGGGCGGCGTCGAGGGGCGCGGCCAGCTTACCGAGGCGGGTAAGCTGGTCGGCGAGGCGGCGCTGCGCGAGCTCGGCCCGCGCGCGGGCCTCGGCGTCGCGGCGGCCCACCGCGTCGATGGCGCGGCGGGCGAAGTCGCAGCGCGCCTGGAAGGCCTCGAGCGGCGGCGGCGACCGCAGCAGCTCGGCCGGGCGCACGTCGGGCCAGAGCGCGGCGAGCAGCGGCACGTCGCGCTGGAGGGCCGCGACGATGGCCAGCGAGG
>JAQBQI010000677.1 GCA_028287085.1 Myxococcaceae bacterium | reverse complement strand
CCGGTCGCCACGCCGACCGCCACCGACGCCTCGACCGCCGGGGGCTCGCGCATCTTCGCCGACGTCGACGCGGGCCCCCGCGCCGACGCGGGCCCCGCCGGGGCGGTGGCGGCGGGCTCCGAGGAGGTCGCCGGGCTCAGCGTGCGCCGCGGCCGCTCGGAGACGATCATCGACGCCCCCCTCGAGGTCGTGTCGCGCGCGGTGACCGACTTCGCCCGCTACGACTCCTTCATGCCGCACGTGCGCGACGTGCGCGTCGTGCACCGCGACCACGCCGACACCGACGTGTACATGCAGGTGCCGCTGCGCGGCTCGCTCGGCGTCGTCTGGGCGCTGGTGCGCGTGAACGTGCGCCGCAGCCCCGGGCGCCTCGAGCTCGTCGGCCGCGCCATCGACGGCAACATGGAGCGCTTCGAGAGCACCACCGTCCTCGAGCGCCTCCCGGGCCCGACGCCCCGCACCCGGATGCAGTTCACCCTGCTGGCCCTGCCGCGGCTGCCGTTCCCGTCGTCGGTGTTCACCCGCGAGATGGTCGACGCCGCGCGCACGGTCGCCACGAACCTCCGCGCCCGCATCGCCCGCACCCTCGCCGACGCCGGCTGAAGCCATTGTCGGGGCGCCCCGCGGACCTTACAGCCCGCTCGTGCCTTGACCCTCGCGAAGATGGGGTGATAGAAGCCGCGCGACCTCCGCCCAGGGGGAAAAGCACCGCGCGTCGTTTCCCTCCATTTCCTGCGGGATCGACGGCCATCGCAGGAGCCGCGCATGCCGAACGTCTTCGCTCTGCTCGTCGCCAACGAACGCCCGCTCATCAACATCGACGTCACGCTGCTGCTCAACCTGGGCGTGTGGCTGGCGTTGTTCTTCCTGCTCAAGGCGACCCTCTGGAAGCCGATGCTGGCCCTCATCGACGCCCGCGAGGCCGGCACCGCCGGGGCCCGCGACGAGGCCGCCCGGCTCGGCGCCGAGGCGAAGACCCTCAAGGGCTCCGTCGACGAGCAGCTCGCCGCCGCGCGGGCGTCGGCCGCGAAGGCCCGCGAGGCCCTGCGGGCCGAGGGGGCGCGCACCGAGGCCGAGGTGCTCGGCAAGGCGCGCACCGAGCTCAACGCGATGGTCGAGGCGCAGCGCGCCGACATCGCGGCGCAGCGGGCGAAGCTCCAGGGCGAGGTGATGGCGCTGGTCCCGGAGCTGGCGCAGGGAATCGCGGCCAAGGTGCTGCGCAGGGAGGTGCGATCGTGAAGCGCTGGTTCGGAGTGACGCTGCTGGCCGCCGCGATGGCGATGGGTACCGCGGCCTTCGCGCAGGAGCACGGCGAGGCGACGCCCCACGAGGGCGGCTTCCACATGCCCGACGCCATCAACTGGACGGGCGTGGGCGGCGAGGTGGTGCACACCGAGCACGGCCGCGAGGTGCGCTCGCCGCGCCCGCCGCCCTTCGTCGGGCCGATCATCAACTTCGCGATCCTGCTGGTGCTCGGCTACATGGCCGTGACGCGCTCGATCAACCCCTCGCTCCAGGCGCGGCGCGCCTCGGTCGAGAGCGAGATCGCCGAGGCCAGGCGCCTCCACGACGAGGCCGTCACGATGCACGCCGAGATGACCGCGAAGCTCGGGTCGCTCGACGCGGAGATCACCACGCTGCGGTCGCAGTTCGCGACGGCCGGCGAGGCCGAGCGCGACCGCATCGTGGCCGAGGCGCACGCCCGGGTCGAGCGCATGCGCGTCGACGCCCGCGCGACCATCGACCAGGAGCTGAAGAACCTCCGCGAAGACCTGCGCCGCGAGGCGATCGTCGCGGCGACGGCGGCGGCCGAGGCGACGGTGCGCTCGGGCATCGACGCCAACGACCAGATGCGGCTGGCGGACGAGTACCTGGCCGGCCTCGAGGCCGCGGGCACGGAAGGAGCGAGGGCGTGAGTTCACCGACCGCACGGCGCTACGCCAAGGCGATCTTCATGATCGGCGTCGAGGAGGGGAAGGTCGACTCCCTCACGCGCGAGCTCAACGACGTGGCCGCGACGCTCAAGGGCTCGCCCGAGCTGCTGGGGCTGCTGGCCAACCCGGTGGTGCGCGAGGAGTCGCGCCGCGCCGTGATGAACGACATCGCGGGGCGCATGGGCCTGTCGCCGACGGCGCGCAACGTGGTGATGCTGCTGGCCGACCGGCGCAAGGGCGCGCTGATCCCCGACGTGGCGGCGGCGCTCGCGGCGCTGGGCGACGAGAAGGCGGGCAAGGTGCAGGCGGAGGTCACGTCCGCGGTGCCGCTCAGCGACGCGCAGTACACCCGGCTGACGGGGGTGCTCGAGAAGCTCACCGGGCGCTCGATCACGCTGACCCGCAAGGTCGACCCCGCGCTCATCGGCGGGGTCGTGACTCGCATCGGCGACAAGGTCTACGACGGCAGCGTCCGCACGCGGCTCGAAGAGCTGCGGACGACTGCGCTCCAGGCGTAACGAAATCCATCGGCCCGCGGCGCGGGCTCCAGACAGAGGCGGACCATGCAACTGCGCGCGGAAGAAATCTCCCAGATCATCAAGAAGCAGATCCAGTCGTACGAGAAGACCATCGAGGTCTCCGAGACTGGCACCGTGCTCACCATCGGCGACGGCATCGCCCGCATCTACGGGCTGTCGGGGGCGATGGCGGGCGAGCTCGTGGAGTTCCCCGACCAGCTCTTCGGGCTGGTGCTCAACCTGGAGGAGGACAACGTCGGCGTCGCCATCTTCGGCGAGGCCAGCGCGGTCAAGGAGGGCGACGTCGTCAAGCGCACCGGGCGCATCATGGACGTGCCCGTCGGCCCCGCCCTCATCGGCCGCGTGGTCAACGCGCTCGGCCAGCCGGTCGACGGCAAGGGCGCCATCGAGAGCCCGCACCGCCGCCGCGTCGAGATCAAGGCCCCGGGCATCATCGCCCGCCAGACGGTGAACGAGCCGCTCCAGACCGGCCTCAAGTCGGTCGACGCGATGATCCCCATCGGCCGCGGCCAGCGCGAGCTCATCATCGGCGACCGCCAGACCGGCAAGACCGCCGTCGCCATCGACGCCATCGTCAACCAGAAGGGCAAAGGCGTCTTCTGCGTGTACGTGGCCATCGGCCAGAAGCAGTCGACCGTCGCCCAGGTGGTCAACAAGCTCCAGGAGATGGGGGCGATGGAGTACACGACCGTCGTCGCCAGCAACGCGAGCGAGATGGCGCCGCTGCAGTTCATCTCGGCCTACACGGGCGTGACGATGGGCGAGTACTTCCGCGACAGCGGGCAGCACGCCCTCATCGTGTACGACGACCTCTCGAAGCAGGCCGTCGCGTACCGCCAGCTCTCGCTGCTGCTGCGCCGCCCGCCGGGCCGCGAGGCGTACCCCGGCGACGTGTTCTACCTCCACTCGCGCCTGCTCGAGCGCGCGGCCAAGATGGCCGACCAGTGGGTGCTCGTGAAGAAGGGCACCGCCGTCACCGACGCCACCAAGGGCGTCGACGGCAAGGTGCACCCCGGCGTGCTCGGCAAGGCCCACGTCGAGGAGCACCTCGAGGCCATGTCCGACAAGGCCGAGCACGAGATCGGCCGCCTGCCCAGCTCGGGCGGGTCGCTCACCGCGCTCCCGATCATCGAGACCCAGGCGGGCGACGTCTCGGCGTACATCCCGACCAACGTGATCTCGATCACCGACGGCCAGATCTTCCTCGAGTCCGACCTCTTCTTCGCGGGCGTGCGCCCCGCCATCAACGTGGGCATCTCGGTGTCCCGCGTGGGCGGCAACGCGCAGGTGCCCTTCATGAAGGCGATCGCCGGCACGCTGCGCCTCACGCTCGCGCAGTACCGCGAGATGGCCGCCTTCGCGCAGTTCGCCTCGGACCTCGACAAGGCCACGCAGAACCAGCTCGCCCGCGGCGAGCGCCTGGTGGAGATCCTCAAGCAGGGCCAGTACGTGCCGCTCGGGGTCGAGTACCAGATCGCGATCCTGTACGCCGCCAACCGCGGTTACCTGGACAAGTACCCGGTCAACCAGGCGCGCCGCTTCGAGCGCGAGATGTACGCGCACCTCGACGCCAAGGGGAAGGACGTCCTCGACGCCCTGCGCAGCCCGAAGACCAAGCCCGGCAAGAAGGACGGGCAGCCCTTCTTCGAGCCGCTCGAGAAGGCCCTGACGGAGTTCGCCGAGACCTTCGTCGCGGACGCGAAGTAAACCGCTTCCTGGAGCACTGAGATGCCCTCGCTGAAGGCGATCCGCCGGCGGATCACGTCGGTCAAGAGTACGCAGAAGATCACCCGCGCCATGAAGATGGTGGCGGCGGCGCGTCTCAACCGCGCGCAGCTGCGCATCAAGGCGCTGCGCCCCTACGCCGTGAAGACGGCGGAGGTGCTGCGCTCGCTCGCGGGCCGCGCGGGCGGCGACGAGGAGGGGGCCCACCAGCTCCTCGCGCAGCGCCCGGTGAAGCGCGTGCTGCTGCTGGTGCTCACCAGCGACCGCGGGCTCGCGGGCGCGTTCAACAGCTCGATCCAGCGCGCGGCCGAGCGCAAGATCGCCGAGCTGCGGGGCGAGGGCTTCGAGGTGCTCGTGGGCGCCATCGGCCGCAAGGGCCGCGACTACCTGAAGCGCCGCGGCGTCGAGGCGCGGCACGACTGGTCGGGCCACGGCGAGCCGACGGCCGAGCTCGCGAGCGAGATCGCGCGCACGGTGTCGCGCGAGTTCGTCGAGGGCGAGGTCGACCGGGTGATCGTGCTCTTCAACGAGTTCAAGAGCGCGATGACGCAGAAGGTGACCTTCCTGCCGCTGCTGCCGATCGAGACGACCGCGGAGACCATGGCGACGGCGACGACCGCGTCGGCCAACGCCCCCGCCGCGGGCGGGCGCAACAACAGCGACTACATCTACGAGCCGAGCCAGGCGGCGCTGCTCGACCGGCTCCTGCCGATGTACGTCGAGGTCTCGGTGTTTCGCGCGATGCTGGACTCCAGCGCGAGCGAGCACGGGGCGCGCATGACCGCGATGGACAGCGCGACCAACAACGCGAAGAAGATGATCGGCGCGCTGACCCTCGAGTACAACCGCGCCCGCCAGGCGGCGATCACGAAGGAGCTCATGGAGATCATCGGCGGCGCCGAGGCCATCAAGGACTGATCCCGCCAATGCCATTCCAACGCGAGAAGCGGTTGACCCGCAAAGAGAAGCAGGCCCTCGTCGGCGCCGGCCCGCAGCCGCCGTCGCGCTCCACGGGCTACGCCTGGGGCAACATCGAGCTCGAGCCCGGGCTCACCAACGAGTCGCACGTCCACTGCGTCGCCTGCGGGCGGCACCTCGACACCGTCGGCGAGCTCCGCGCCCGCGGCGGCGCGCTGCGCCCCGGCGGCACCCCGTGGGGCACCGTGCGCTGCGCCCACGGCAGCACCTTCCAGGCCTGCCAGGCCTGCGTCCCGCAGGCGCGCGTGCTGCTCGCCGACCACGACCGCACCGGCGGCAACGTGCGCGCCGCCGCCGCCTGGCACTGACCCCCCGCTACCGCCCCGCCGCCGCCGCCCGCGCCCTCACCGGCGCCGCGGCCGGCTCGCGGATCATCCCGCGCAGCAGCTGATACCCCACCCGCATCTGGAGGTCGCGCATCTCGCTCCCCGGCACCGGGGCGGGGGCCGCGTCGCCGCTCTCGCGGTGCGGCAGGTGCTGCTCGAGGTCGCGCTCGCGCTCGGGCGCCGCGGCCGAGCCCGCCTCGGGCTCGTCGGGCAGGTCGACCTGCTCGACCTGCACGTCGGGCGCGATGCCCTGCGCTTGAATGCTCCGCCCCGACGGCGTGAAGTACCTGGCGATGGTGACCTTCAGCGCCCCGCCGTCGGAGAGGTCGATCACCGTCTGCACGCTCCCCTTGCCGAAGGTGCGCACGCCCACGAGCGTCGCGCGGTGGTGGTCCTGCAGGGCGCCCGCGACGATCTCCGCGGCGCTCGCGGTGTACTCGTTGACCAGCACCACCATCGGGAAGTCGGGCAGCGTGCCGGGGCCCTGCGCGCGCGCCTCGTCCTGCGCCTGCCCGTTGCGCCCGCGCGTCGACACGATCAGCCCCTCGCGCAGGAACTCGTCCGTCACGCTGATGCCCTCGTCCAGCAGCCCGCCGGGGTTGTTGCGCAGGTCGAGCACCAGGCCGCGCAGCGAGCCGCCCGCCTCGGTGGTGAGCCGCTCGATCGCCAGCTGCAGCTCCCACGACGCGTGGTCCTGGAAGCTCTTGAGGTTCACGTAGCCGATGCGCTCGGGCAGCAGCTGCGCGTCGACGCTCGTCACGTGCACGATCTCGCGCACCAGCTCGAGCCGGATCGGGTCGGCCGCCCCGCGCCGCCGCAGCGACACCCGCACCCGCGTGCCCGCCGCGCCGCGCATGCGCCGCACCGCCTCGTCGACCGACAGCCCGCGCGCGTCGCGCCCCTCGATCGACAGGATCTCGTCGCCCGCCCGCACCCCCGCCCGGTCGGCCGGCGAGGTCGGGATCGGCGCCACCACCATCAGGTACTCGCCGCGCGCGTCGATCTCCACGCCGACCCCGCCGAAGTCGCCGCTCGTGTCGCTCTGCAGCAGCGCGTACTCCTCGCGGTTGAGGTAGCTGCTGTGCGGGTCGAGCGCGCCGACCATCCCGCGGATCGCGCCGTCGAGGAGGTGGTCTTCGGTGACCGGGTCGACGTAGCTGTTCTCGATGTGCGCGAGCACCTCGGAGAGCACCCCGAGGCGGCGGTACGGCGAGGCCGACGGCGGGTCGGCGTGCGCGCCGCGGCCGCTCAACGACCCGAGCCCGAAGGCCCCCAGCGCGAGCGCCACGACCCCGACGCCCCGCACCCAACGCTGACTCGATCGCACGTGCACGCTCCGGATGAACCCGACCAAAGAAGGGGCGCGGACACTACCCCCGCTGCCCCGCCCGTGGGTAGCGCCGAGGCGACGCAGCCCCGACCCTCTCTTGACGCTCGCGCACAGTGTGAGAGAAGACGCGGCCGCTCGCGCCGCTTCCGGCGATCGAGAGCCTTGGACAAAGTCCCTCCGCCAGAATCACCCGGGCGTTGGGCGTCAACGGAGGAATTCTTTCATGACTCGTATGCGCAACCTCGCGATCGCGCTGCTCAGCGCCTCGCTCGGCGCCTGTGGCACCGACCCCCCCGTCAACCCCACCCCCGTTGACGCCGGCTTCGACACCGGCACCCCGATGGACGTCCAGACGACCGACACGGGCACGCCCGACACCGGCGTCGTGACCGACACGCCCCGCGACACCTCGACCGCCGACCGCCCCGACGCGGGCCCCACCTGCGGCACCCTGCCGGTCACCCCCATCGCGCGCCCCGCCACCGGCGACACCGCGCGGGTGACGGGCGACACCACCGCCGCCTTCGCGGCGCAGAACCCCGGCGCCCGCCCGGCCTCGACCTCGCCGGTGCGCCCGCCGACCAACAACACCACCTGCGTGCCCTCGCGCGGCCAGCTGGTCTACTCGTACACCACGGGCACCTCACCCGTCGCGCTGCGCCTCTCGACCACCAACCCCGGCACCCCGCGCAACTTCGACACGGTGCTCTGGGTCACCAGCCGCTGCATCACCACGCTCACCGCCGCGGCCTGCAACGACGACGACCCCGAGTTCGCCGCGGCCGCCGACCGGCGCGTCTCGTCGAGCGTCACCACCCAGGTCTTCCCGGCCAACAGCACCGTCTTCGTCGTCGTCGGCGGGTTCTACCCCCCGGGCGCCGGCGGCGTGACCACCGACCGCGGGCCCTTCGAGCTCTCCATCCAGGAACTGCCCCCGGTCGCCATGGGCGGCGCCTGCCGCGTCGACGGCCGCAGCCAGATCTGTGACTCCAGCGTGACCCCGGCCCTCACCTGCGTCGGCAGCGACCCGGGCTCCGCCATGGGCACCTGCCGCGTCCGCGGCTCGGTCGCGGGCTCGGTCTGCCGCACCAGCGCGCCCGAGTGCGACTCCGGCCTCACCTGCTCGGCCGGCGGCGTCTGCCAGAGCACCGTCGCCGCGGGCATGCCCTGCGACGGCTTCCAGGCCTGCGAGGCCGGCAGCACCTGCCTCTCCTCGGTGCTCTTCTCTATCCGCGGAACCTGCACCCGCGCCGGCACCGCCGTCGGCGCCGCCTGCCGCCCCGTGGGCGCCACCGGCGGCCGCTGCGACAGCACCACCACCCTGCCCCTCGTCTGCTCGGCCGACGTCGACCCGACCGACACCACCCCGACCTGCGTCCTCCGGGCGGCCGCGGGCGGCCCCTGCGACGCGAACCGCATCGTCTGCGGCACCGGCGAGACCTGCATCACCGTCCACGGCGGCCTGATCGGCACCTGCCGCCCCAACGGCACCGTGGCCGGC
>JAQBQI010000659.1 GCA_028287085.1 Myxococcaceae bacterium | reverse complement strand
TGCGCGCCCGCCGCCAGCGCCACGAAGCCCTCGCCCGCCGCCGCCACCGCGTCGGGCACCACGCCCCGCGGGCAGCGCGCCGTCGCGCCGAGGTCGCCGTCGTCGTCGATCAGCGCCCGCTCGGTGCCGCGCAGCGTCTCCAGAAAGACCGCCGCGGGAGTGCCACTTACGGCCGGGCGCGCGACCACCGCGAGGCGTCCCGAGAGCGCGGCGTCGAGGGAGGCTTCCGTGGGCTCGCTCCCCTCGGCCACGCGGACCACGTGCACGGTGCCGTCTTCGCGCGTGGCGAAGGCGATGCGCTGGGTGCCGTTCACGACCGCGAGGGCCGCGCGGTCGAGCGTGTCGGCGTCGTGCGAGAGGGCCAGCGGGTCGCCCGTCACCACGCCGTCGGGGCGCAGGCCGCGGAGGTACAGCGAGCGGCCGTCGAGGACGAGGGCGCTCCAGCCGTGGCCGTTCCACGCGAGGTGGCGGGTGGGGAGGCCCTGCTGGGTGCCGACTTCGCAGGCGACGCGCGGCGGGGGGCGGACCCGCCGGGGCCCGCACGACACCGCCACCGCCATCGCCAAGGTCAGCGCAGCTGCGAACGAGGAACGAACACTGCGCTCTGCCATGGTCCCAATGACACCGTCACCTGTCCGCCATTCCCGACGGTGACCCGCTCGGGCGCCGTGCCCAGCACGTTCACCAGCTCGGTCCCCTCGGGCTGACTCACCACCATCGCGGCGCCTCCCCCCATGGAAGCACTCGTCTCCGCGGTTCCGTCTTTCGCGTGAATGGCCACCAGCGCGTAGTTCGCCCCGTCGACCCGCTCGAAGGCCAGCATCCCCGCGTCCTGCTCGGCCCCGGTGTGCTCCGTCGTCCAGCGCACCGAGAAGCTCCCGCGGCGCAGCGCGGAGTACTTGAGCCGCGCCGCGATGAGCCGGCGGGTCCAGCCGAAGGTGCTCATCGAGCCGTCGCGGCGCGTCTCGCTGGTGGAATACCCCGTCTCCCACAGCCGCTCGCGATTCGAGGGGTCGTTGCCGCCGCGGAAGTCCTGCTCGGTGCCGTAATAGAGGCACGGAATGCCGTCTTCGGTGAGCAGGTAGGTCAACGCCGCCAGCAGCCGCGGGCGGAAGCGCTCGACGTCCGCGGGGTTGTTGCCATTGACCAGCCCGGAGGTGCAGTCGCGGCCGCCGCGGCGGATGTCGTCCACCACGGTCGGGTTCATTCCGTAGAGGAAGCGCGACACGTCATGGTTGTCCATGAAGTTGACCAGCGCCTGGGTGGGCGCCACGCCGATGCCCTGCGGCTGCGGCACGGCGGAGAAGTCGCGCAGGCGCTCGGTGTAGACGGCCTCGACGTCGCGGGTGTTGCCGTCGCCGCACTGGAAGATGTTGTCGAAGACCCGGTACTTCTGCGGGAAGTAGAAGACCGAGTCCATCTCGTTGGGGTTGGTGTACGAGCCCACCAGGCGGTCGTCGCCGTCGAAGGCCTCGCCGAAGAGGAAGAAGCGCTGCTTGCCCGCCCGCGTCGCGCGCTGCCGGATCTGCGCCCCGAAGTATTGCCAGAACCCGTGTTCGACGTGCTTCAGGGTGTCGATGCGGAAGCCGTCGATGTCGGTGAGCTCGACCCAGCGCCAGTAGGCCTCGACCATGGCGAGTCGCACGCGCGGGTCTTCGGTGTTGACGTCTTTCAGGCCGCCGGGGAAGTCGCCGAGGAGGGTCTGCTCGCCGGGCTGGCTGTCGACGTTGGCGTAGGTCGTGATGCGCCCGCGGCGGTGGTAGCCCTCGGGGCGCGCGAGAATGGCCTGCGAGGGGAGGATGTCCGAGCGCGGCGGCACCCGGAAGATCTCGGGCATGTTGAGGAAGACGACGGGGGCGTCGCCCGCGGGGCCGAGCGAGGTGAAGGCCTGCACCGGGCCGCGGAGGTTGAAGTCGGGGTCGTACTCGGTGACGCGGGAGAGGGTGGTCGAGGCGCCGCCGGGGTTCTGGAAGCCGGAGACCTCGCCGCTGCCGCCGAGGAACTCGTCGGGGCGGCCGTTGTTGTTGATGTCATAGAAGAACATCTGACCCATGTGGTTGGTCACGATGTCGACGATGACCTTGATCTGCCGGTCGTGGCATTCGCGCACGAGGCGGCGGAGCATCGCGAGGTCGCCGAAGTGGGGATTGAGCACCGTGAGGTCGGAGGCCCAGTACCCGTGGTAGCCGTCGAAGCCCGCGTCGGTGTCGACGTTGCGGACGATGGGGGAGATCCAGAGGGTGGTGACGCCGAGGCGCTGGAGGTAGTCGAGGCGCTGGATGACGCCGAGCCAGTCGCCGCCCTGGTAGCGCCCGAGGGAGGTGCGGTCGACGCGGACGTCGTTGCCGGTGTCGCCGTCGGCGAAGCGGTCGACCAGGAGCTGGTAGATGACCTCGTCGCGCCAGTCGGTGACGTGCGTGGCGATGGGCTGCTGGGTGTACTCGTCGAGGTCGCCCAGGCAGGAGGCGCCGCCGAGGAGCGTACCTACGAGGCCCACGGCGGCGAAGAGACCTCGGAACCTCATCGGGGGGGCAGCCTATACCTGCGCGCTACTGCGAGGGAAGCGCCCTCACCGTGCCAGCGCGAACACCACCGCGGCGACCACCGCGAGCGCCGCGACGACCAGCGCCGCCGCCCGCTGCGTGGCCCGCCGACGCGCCGCCGCGAGCGACTTCGTCGACGCCGCCATCGCCGCGGGCAGCGCCGCGAAGCCCGCCCCCCTCGCCCGGTCGAGCAGCGCCGTCGCCTCGGCCAGCGCGCCCCGCGCCACCAGCACCGCGGCCTGCGCGTCGAGCCGGCGGCCGAGCTCGTCGGCCAGCG
>JAQBQI010000658.1 GCA_028287085.1 Myxococcaceae bacterium | reverse complement strand
CCGGTCGCCGCCGCGGGGCGGGCGGCGCGACCACCGCTTGCGGGGCGGGCGGCGCGCGCACCACCACCACGCCGCGGACCATGTTCATGCTGCACTGGAAGGGCGTCTCGCCCACGGGCAGCGGCGGCAGGTCGACCACGACGGGCTCGCCGGTGGGCAGCTCGCGGCGCAGCCCGAGCGTCGGAAACACCACCTCGCGGGTGCAGCCCCCGTAGCCGCGCCGCACGAAGCGCAGGCGCAGCCGCTCGCCCGGAGCCGCCTCGATGCGCGACGGCGCGTAGGCCTGCTCGACCACCACCTCGACCTCGCGCACGCCCGCGTCCTGCGCGAGCGCGCTCGTCGGCGCGAGCAGCAGGGTCGCGCCTACGATCCATTCTCTCCACGTGTTCATGGCATTACCTCCTGCGGTCGGCGCATCGGCCGCCCGACCTACAGACGCAGCGGGTTTTGATTGATTACAGCGGTCGGGTCGACGGGCGATCGAGGCGTCGGAAGCGCGCTGCTCAGAAGCAGCCGCCGTCGCAGTTGCCCTGGCAGTACTGGCAGGCGGGCTGCTCGGCGGGGTTGCGGGCAACGAACTTCACGACCTGCGCGAGGGTCTTCACGGCCGGAACCTTGAGGCGTTCGACGTTCTTCATCGCGGGGGGCACTCCGTCTGTCGGCGCGACCGGGCGCGGGACTGCGCGCGTCGTCCGACCGCGCGATGGTGCGCACCCCGCCGCGCGGAGGCAACTACCGCGGGGCGCGAACCCGCGTGGCGATGCGGTCGCGCACCTTGTGAACGCTGGCCTGGACGTCTTCCTGCGGCGCGCCCACCGCGACGACGTTGAGGGTGAGCGCGAGGCTCGACAGGCTCATCGCGACCCAGCGCCACTCGGGCCAGCGCGCCGCGGCGAGGAAGGCGACGAGGTAGCCCACGGCCATCGGGGCGATGCGCCGGTCGAGCACGATCGCGACGTGCGCCGACAGCACGAACCACACGAACACGAACATCGTCGACAGCACGTCGAGCGGCAGCGGCATCAGCCAGGCGCCGGCCGCGAGCACGAACTGCGCGACGAAGGCGAAGAGCACCGTCCCCGCGACGCGGCGGTTGAAGGCCGTGCGCCGGAGCGTGTCGCGCGCCCAGCGGCCGAGCGCGAGCAGCAGCGCGATCTGCGCGGACATCGCGACCATGTAGCGCGGCGCCGAGCTCAGGTAGCCGTAGCGGTGCTGCAGGAGCGGGAGGGCCGTCCAGAGCACGCCGAGCACGAGGCCCAGGGCGGTGCGGGTGCGGGTGCCCGTGTTGGGGTCGTAGTCGCCGGCCTGCCGCGCCAACCGGGCGTGCTCGGCGTCGCGGGCGCGCTTCGCCGCGGCCACCCGCTCGACCAGCGCGGGCCGCGTCTCGTGCAGGTCGGCCACCAGCGTCGAGGCGGCGCCCGGGTCCCCGGAGGCCAGCTCGTGCTCGACCATCAGCTCGGTGATCTCGGAGAGCGCGTCGCGGGCGGCGCCGTTCTCCTTCCAGGCCCGCAGCGACTGCTGGTAGCCGAAGCGCGCCGCGCCGAAGTGCCCGTAGAGCGCCTCGCGGTCGGCCCCTTCGGCCAGCGCCGCGCGCAGCGAACCGGCCCGCCCCGCGGCCTCCTCGCAGAGCGTCATCGCGCCGCGGTGCTGGAGGTAGCCCTGCACCGCGAGGCGCAGCTGCACCACCGTCTCGAAGCGCGCGTCGGGGTCGGCCTCGAGCGCGCGCCGGCAGATGCGCACCAGCTCGTCGGGGCAGTGGTCGGCGAAGGCCACCTGCGAGCGCGCGATCTGGTGGATCATCGCCGCCAGCGAGTCGCCCCGGTGCGGCGGGTGCCCGTGGAGCAGCTCGTAGAGCACCGCGCCCAGCAGGTACACGTCGGTGCGCTCGGTGATGCGCGCGCCCTCGAGGCCGAGCATCTCCGGCGCCATGTACGCGGGCGTCCCGGTCATCTCGACGGCGTCGGCGGCGAGCGGGAGCAGGCCGCTGCCGTCGTCGCGCGTCGCCACGGCGATGCCCCAGTCGACCACGTAGACCTCGCCGAAGGCGCCGATCATCACGTTGTCGGGCTTCACGTCGCGGTGCACGATGCCGCGGGCGTGCGCGAACGCGATCGCGTTGGCCACCTGCTGGAAGATCGAGAGGTTCCAGTCGAGCAGCGAGCGCACGGCGAAGCGCGCCTCGACCGCGGCCGCGTCGTGCATCAGCGCCGCCCACTCGACGCCCTCGATGCGCTTCATCACCAGCCGCGGCCCGCCCCGCTCGTCGGCGCTCAGGTCGTGCACCGGCACCACGTTGGGGTGCTCCAGGGTCCCGGTGATCCACGCCTCGCGCAGCAGGCGCAGCGTGGTGCGCGGGTCGCGCGCCTCGTCGCGCAGGGTCTTCACCGCCACGCGGCGGCGCAGCGCCGACTGCCACCCGAGGCGCACGATGCCCATGCCGCCCTCGCCCAGGGTCTTCTCGAGGGTGATCCCCTCGCGGCCCTGGGCGATGCTCTCGAGCACCGCCAGGGCGTGCTGCTGGGCGAGCTCCTCGGGGTCGACGCCGAGCTCGATGGTCGCGCGCGGCGAACTCTCGAAGGTCGCGCGCAGCGGCGCGGCGCGCTCGATCGTCGCCTGGAGGTCTTCGTCGGAGGGGAGCATCGACGCCCGCGATGCTACACGCGGGCGCCGGCGGGGGATCGATCAGGTCAGCTGGCGGGCTCGTAGCGAAGCACGATCTTGTCGTCCTTCACCTCGACGTGGGCGACGCCGCCGACGTCGGCGAGGGCGCCGAAGAGCAGCGCCTCGGCGAGCGGCTTCTTCACCATGGTCTCGACGAGCCGGCCCATCGGGCGCGCGCCGAAGGCCGGGTCGTAGCCGTGCTCGCCGAGCCAGCCGCGGGCCTCCTTGGAGATCTCCAGGGTGACCTTCTTGTCTTCGAGCGCCTTGCGCAGCGCGGTGATCTCCTTGTCGACCACCTGGAGGATGACCTCCGCGGAGAGCGACCCGAACTGCACCACCGCGTCGAGCCGGTTGCGAAACTCCGGCGTGAACATCCGCTCGAGCGCGGCCTTCGCCTTGGAGGGGTCGATGCCCTTGGCCGTGTTGCCGAAGCCGAGGGTCTTCTCGCTCATCTCGCGGGCGCCCGCGTTGGTCGTCATGATGAGCACGACGTTGCGGAAGTCGGCCTTGCGGCCGTTGTTGTCCGTCAGCGTGGCGTGGTCCATCACCTGGAGCAGGATGTTGAAGAGCTCGGGGTGGGCCTTCTCGATCTCGTCCATCAGCACCACCGCGTAGGGGTGCTTGTTGACCGCGTCGGTGAGCAGGCCGCCCTGGTCGAAGCCCACGTAGCCGGGCGGGGCGCCGATGAGCCGCGAGACCGTGTGGCGCTCGCTGTACTCGCTCATGTCGAAGCGGAAGAACTCCACCCCGAGGATCTTCGCGAGCTGCTTGGCGAGCTCGGTCTTGCCGACGCCCGTCGGGCCCGCGAAGAGGAAGTTGCCGATGGGCTTGTCGCCCGAGCGCAGCCCCGAGCGCGACAGCTTGATCGACGACGAGAGCGCGTCGATCGCGTCGTCCTGCCCGAAGATCACGGCCTTCAGCTCCTCGTCGAGCTTGCCCAGGCGCTGCTTCTCCGAGCCCGAGACCGTCTTCTCGGGGATGCGCGCCATCTTCGCGACGATGGTCTCGACGTCCTTGAGCGTGACCGTGCGGGTGCGGTCGGCCTCCGAGCGCATGCGGTCCTGCGCGCCGGCTTCGTCGATCACGTCGATGGCCTTGTCGGGCAGGAGCCGGTCGTTGACGTACTTGGCCGAGAGCTCGACCGCGGCCTTCAACGACTCGGTCGAGTACACGACGTCGTGGTGCTTCTCGTAGGCGGGCTTGAGCCCCTCGAGGATCTTGATCGAGTCGGCGATGGAGGGCTCGCCGATGTCGATCTTCTGGAAGCGCCGCGCGAGGGCGCGGTCGCGGTCGAAGGCCGACTTGTACTCCTGGTAGGTGGTCGACCCGATGCACCGGAGCTGCCCGTTGGCGAGCGCCGGCTTGAGCAGGTTCGACGCGTCCATCGACCCGCCCGAGGTGGCGCCCGCCCCGACGATGGTGTGGATCTCGTCGATGAAGAGAATCGCCTTGGGCTGCTCCTTCAGGGCCGAGAGCACGGCCTTCAGGCGCTCCTCGAACTGCCCGCGAAACTTCGTACCCGCGAGCAGCGCGCCCATGTCGAGCGAGTACACGATGGCGCCCTCGAGCACGCCCGGCACGTTGCCCTCTTGAATGGCCTTGGCGAGGCCCTCGGCGATGGCGGTCTTGCCGACGCCCGGCTCGCCGACGAAGAGGGGGTTGTTCTTGCGGCGCCGGCAGAGCACGCGAATGGTGCGCTCGAGCTCGAGCTCGCGGCCGATGAGCGGGTCGATCTTCCCCTCCGCGGCGAGCTCGTTGAGGTTGCTGCAGAACTGGCCCAGCGGGTCGGGGCCGGGGCTGCCGGAGTCCTCGTCGTCGTCGTTGTTGCCGCCGGGCGCGGGGCCCTTGCCGGGCTTGGGCTGCCGGGCCGTGGCGCCCTTCTCGGGCAGCTCGGAGGCGCCGTCCTTGCCGACGCCGTGGGAGACGTAGTTCAGCAGGTCGAGGCGCGTGACGCCCTCCTCGCCCATCAAGAACACCGCGTGCGACTCCTGCTCGCGGAACATCGCCACGAGCACGCTCGCCACGTCGATGGTCTGCTGCTCGGACGACATCACGTGGATCGCGGCGCGCTGCAAGACGCGGTTGACGCCGAGCGTCTGCTGCACCTCGAGCGCCTGCCCCGCGGGGAGCTTCTCGACGTTCTCGGCGAGGTACGAGCGCAGCTTCTTCTCGAGGCGCTTCAGGTTGGCGCCGCAGGCTTTCAGCGCCTTCTTCGCCCAGTCATCCTGGAGGAACGCGAGCAGCACGTGCTCGAGGGTCACGTACTCGTGCCGCGCCTCTTCGGCCATCTCGACGGCCGACCGCAGGGCCGATTGGAGTTCCTTGGTCACTGTGGGGGGGTTCGCCATGATGCTTCAGTCGTCCTCCGGCTCCATGGTCAGGAGCAATGGATACTCGTGCTCGCGGGCCAGCCGCATCACCTTGTCGACCTTCGTCTGGGCCACGTCGAAGGGGTACACGCCCGCGACGCCGGTGCCCTTCTGGTGCACGTGCATCATGATCGTGTAGGCGTCGGTCTCGGACTTGTTGAAGATCCCGATGAGGATCGCGACCACGAATTCCCGCGTGGTGTAATGGTCGTTGTGCAGCAGCACCTTGTAGAGCTTCGGCCGCTCGAGCTTTTCCTTCGAGCGCTCGGCCGTCGCCACGCCGGTGTCGTCCTGTTCCTTGGGTCGCCGAGCCATCGGTGATTGGTCCTCTTCTTCGCTCTCTTAGCGCCGAGCCGCCGGGGCGGAAGGTCGCATGCCCGTCGCGGCGGACATGGAGGGTAATGCCGCTTCGATCGCGGCGCTCTCCCGACCGACAAACTCCCGCACCGCCTGGTCGAGCCCGCGGTGGAAGACCCAGTGCGACGAGTGCGTCACCGAAGGCTCGAAGCCGCGGGTGACCTTGTGCTCGCCGCCCGCCCCGCCCTCGAAGCGGCGCACCCCGCGGGCGATGCACTCCCTGATCGAGTGGTAGTAGCAGACGTTGAAGTGCAGGAAGGGCAGCTCCTCGAAGCAGCCCCAGTAGCGGCCGTAGAGGTGGGTGGGCGAGGCGACGTTGATGGCCCCGGCGATGACCTCGTCGCCGCGCCGCGCCTCGACGAGCTCGACGTGCTCGCGGAAGTCCGTGAGCACGCGGCGGAAGAATCCCTCGTTGAGGTAGCGCCGGCCCCACATGAACTTGTCGACGGTCGAGAGGTAGAGCCGGTAGGCGAGCGCGGCGTCGTCGGCCGAGAGCGCGTCGCCGCGGCGGGTGCTCAGCACGACGCCCTGCTCGGCGGCGGCGCGGGCCTCGCGCCGGAGCTGGTTGCGGCGCTTGCTGTCGAAGCGCGCGAGGAAGGCGTCGTAGTCGGCGTAGCCCGGGTTGTCCCAGTGGTACTGCACGCCGAGGCGGGTCATCGCGCCGGCCGACGCGGCGAGCGCGGCCTCGTCGGCCGTCGGGAAGAGCATGTGCACCGAGGAGAGCTTCTCGGCCTTGGCCAGCGCGAGGGCGCCGTCGAAGACGGCGCGCGAGAGGGCCGCGCGGTCTTCGCCGGGCGCGACGAGCACGCGCCGCCCGGTGGCCGGCGTGAAGGGCACCGCGAGCACCAGCTTGGGGTAGTAGCGGATGCCCGCGCGGTGGGCGGCGTTGGCCCAGCCGTGGTCGAAGACGAACTCCCCCTGACTGTCTTCGCGCGCGTAGGCGGGCGCGGCCGCGACGAGGGTGGGGCCGCGCCAGAGGGTGAGGTGCCGCGGGTGCCAGCCGGTGGCCTCGACGGCGCAGCCCTCGCGCTCCATCGCGTGCAGCCAGCGGTGCTTCTGGAAGGGGGTGCAGGCCTCGTCGAGGAGGGCGTCCCACGCGGCCTCGGGGACGGTGCCGATGGCGTCGATGACTCGGAGGCGCAGCGCGTCGTCGGGCATGGTCGAGGGGTGGGATGTCACGAGGAGGGGAGCGGGTGTACCCCCCTCGGGCGATCGTGCAAGGCGGGAGTGGGCGATGGAGGGCGGGTGGGCGTCGGCCCGCGGCCACCAGTCATCCACGATCTTCGCTGTGACCGGCCTCGCCCGAGCGGAGCGAAGGGCCGCGCCCGCCCACGACGCGGCGGCCGTGCGGTCACGCGATCGTCGGTGCGCGCGTTGGATGCGATGCGATGGATGACGCACCGGGCCGCATGCCCCACCCACGAGGCGCCTCCGGACCTGGATGCAACCTCGTCCTTCTCGCCGCGCAGTTCGCCATTGGCGGCGACGCCCTCGCCCAGCCGCGCCGCGCTCGTCGCGATCCTCCGCTCGTCGTGTGTCTCGACGCCTGCGAGCGCGTCCGCCTGCAGTGCTCCGGCGAGTGCGGCCATGACCTCGCCTCGGGCCCCGCCGCACAGACGCTCTGTCGTTTCTACTGCTCCGCCGCGCATTCGGACTGCATCAACGTCTGTCAGCCCGAGGCCGAGTCGTGGCGACTTCGCCGGTACGGGCGCTTGCGATGACCGCTCACGCTACGACGGCGCGGCGACGGGCATCGGCCGGTCGCGATCGGACGGAGCCGCGGCGCGACGCCACGCCGTCGAGCGAGCGCAGGCCGCGAGCACGCGGTAGCTGAGAGAGGTGTCGGGCATCGGCGACACCGTGGCAGCGCGTCGGGTCGAGAGTGCCGCGAGGAAGGGGACCGCGACCTCGGGCACAACCGCCTCGACGCCGGTCGGCGACAGCAGCGCGACCACGAGCGCGCGATCGACGTCCTGCGCGAACCCGGACGGTCGGTCCACAGCGCGGACCAGTCCGGGCCGTAGGGGGAGTTCCGAGGCAGCGGCTGCTCCGGGCTGGCCCGACGCAGGAGGTCGTCGAGGTCGCGCCACGTCGCGCCCCGCCGCGGCTGCGGCGAGGGGTCGGCCGGAGCGCTCCCGGGATGGGTCGCGACCCACGCGGATCGGGTGGCGGTAGGACCATCGCGCCAGCGCCATGCCTCGGCGTGCATCGCGAGCCACACCGGCCGGACCGTGGCTGGTCCGCGCGGATCACAGAGCGACCGGTCGGCGACGATGGGCGCAGTGCGGAGCCCGGGCGGGCACGACGCGGGCAGCGCGTACGGCGGGAGCTCGGCCAGCTCGAATAGCGCCCGCTCGCGGACGCAGGTCGGGCCCGTCGGCACACCCATCTCGAAGGTCGGCACCGGCGGCGGTACGGACTCCGCGACGACCGCCCGCGCAGGCACGACCACCGTCGGCCCGCATGCCGCCGCCCACCCGACGACGCCCGCGGCGACGCGCCTCCACCCGCCCACGACAACCATCGTCCTTCGATCGGGAGCGTCCCGAATCGTTGGGTGTCCGTCCAGAGGACGAGGCCCTGGTAATGGGAGTTGGCGGTCCTCGACCCAGGGTTATCCCTGGGGAGGGGGGTGGGTCATCCCAGGGGCGGGGGGTGGGTCATCCCTGCGGACGCGGTGACTCAACCCTCCCCTCCCCGAGACTCATCCCTGGGGGGGAGGTGACTCAACCTTCCCCCCTCCCCAGGGATGACCCTGGGTCATCCCCTACTTCGCGATCAGGTTGAGAATCTTCCCGCTCTTGTAGATCACCTTCGCGATCGTCTTGCCCGCGAGCTGCCGCGCCACCGCGTCGATGGCCTGCGCCGCCGCGACGGCCGTCGCCTCGTCGGCGTCCAGCGCGAGCTCGACCGTCGTCACGGTCTTCCCGTTGACCTGCACGCCGATGGTCACCGTGTCGTCGACCAGCCACTTCGCGTCGGCCACCGGCCACGGCGCGTAGGCCACCCCGCCCGGCGTCACCTCGTGGCCCGCGCCGCGGGTCCAGAGGGTCTCCGCGAGGTGCGGCGCGAAGGGCGCCATCAACTGCGCCAGCGGACCGAGCACCTCCCGCGACCGCGCCCCCAGCCGCGCGAGGTCGCGCGTAGCGACGTGCAGCGCCGAGATCGCCGTGTTCAGGCTCATCGCCTCGATGTCGCGCGTGACCTTGTCGATCGCGCGGTGCAGCACCTTCGACTCCTCGGCCGTCGGCGCGACATCCGCCACGCGCTGCGTGTCCTCGTCGCCCTCGAAGTACAGCCGCCAGACGCGCTTCAGCCAATCGTGCTGCGCCTCGAGCTGGCTCGTCTGCCAGGGCTTGTCGCTCTCCAGCGGCGTCAGGAAACACAGGTACACCCGCAGCGCGTCGACGCCGTACACGTCGATGATGTCGTCGGGGTTCACCACGTTGCCCTTCCGCTTGGACATCTTCTCCCAGCGGAACTCCGCGGCCACCGGCTCGCCCCCGCCCGGCGCGACGATCTGCGCCGTCTTCTCGTCCTCCTTCACCACCCGCTCGGGGATCGTCAGGTGGTTGAACTTCCCGCTCTCCCCCGCGGTGTAATAGGTCTTCGCCAGCACCATCCCCTGGTGGCGCAGCTTCGCGAAGGGCTCGGCGTCGCGCACGAAGCCCTCCTCGTGCAGCGCCTTCTGCCACATGCGCGAGTACAGCAGGTGACCCACCCGGTGCTCGGCGCCGCCCACGTAGAGGTCGACCGGCATCCAGTAGTCGCTGGCTTCGCGCGAGCAGAACTCCTGGTCGTTGTGCGGGTCGCAGTACCGCAGGAAGTACCAGCTCGACCCCGCCGAGCCGGGCATCGTGTCGACCTCGCGCCGCAGCCGCCGACCCGTGACGGGGTCGTCCACGTCGAGCCAGTTCACCGCGCGCGACAGCGGCGACTCGCCCGTGCCCGTCGGCGCATAGTCGGCCACCGGCGGCAGCTCCAGCGGCAGCTCATCGGGCGTGAGCGCCCGCACCACCGCGTCGCCCTCCTTCAACACCGGAATCGGCTCCCCCCAGTAGCGCTGCCGCGCGAAGGTCCAGTCGCGGATCTTGAAGTTCACCGTCGCGCGCGCGGCGCCCTTCTCCGCGAGCCACGCCGTCACCGCGCGAATGGCCTCGCCGCCCGCCGTCGCGGTGCCGTCGAAGCGCCCGCTGTTCACCATCGCCCCCTCGCCCGACCACGCGGCCTTCGTGACGTCGCCGCCGGAGATCACCTCCTTGATCGGCAGGGCCATCGCCCGCGCGAACTCCCAGTCGCGCTCGTCGTGGCCCGGCACCGCCATGATCGCCCCGGTGCCGTAGCCCGCGATCACATAGTCGGCGATCCACACCGGCACGGCCTCGCCGGTGGCGGGGTTGATCGCCCGCGCGCCGGTGTCGACGCCGGTCTTCTCTTTCGAGGCCTGTCGGTCGCGCTCGCTGCGCGCCGCGCTGCGCTTCTGGTAGGCCGCGACGGCCTCGCGCTGCGCGGCCGTGGTGACCGCGTCGACCAGCGCGTGCTCGGGCGCGAGCACCAGGTAGGTCGCGCCGAAGAGCGTGTCGGGGCGCGTCGTGAAGACCGTGATGGTCTCGGCCGATCCGTCGACGGCGAAGTCGACGAAGGCCCCCTCCGAGCGGCCGATCCACTCGCGCTGCGCGGCCTTGGTGGCGTCGGGCCAGTCGATGGTGTCGAGGCCCGCGAGCAGGCGGTCGGCGTAGGCCGAGATGCGCATCATCCACTGCGACATGCGCTTGCGCTCGACGGGGTGGCCGCCGCGCTCGCTCTTGCCGTCGATCACCTCGTCGTTGGCGAGCACGGTGCCCAGCGCCGCGCACCAGTTGACGAAGCCTTCGCCCACGTAGGCCACGCCGCGCGCGTAGAGGCGCGTGAAGATCCACTGGGTCCACTTGTAGTAGGCGGGGTCGGCGGTGGAGATCTCGCGCGACCAGTCGTACGAGTAGCCGAGGCGCTTCAGCTGCCGGCGGAAGGTCTCGATCGACTCCGCGGTGGAGATCTGCGGCGCGATGCCCTCCTCGATGGCGCGCTGCTCGGCCGGGAGGCCGAAGGCGTCGTAGCCGATGGGGTGCAGCACGTTGAAGCCGCGCGCGCGCTTGTAACGGCAGACGACGTCGCTCGCGGTGTAGCCCGCGGGGTGCCCCACGTGGAGGCCCTTGCCGCTCGGGTACGGGAACATGTCCAGCGCGTAGAACTTCGGCTGCCCGTGCTGGATGCGCGCGACGTAGCTGTCGTGCTTCTCCCAGTGGTCCTGCCAGCGCGGCTCGATCTCGGAGGGACGGTACGGCATGCGGACCTGTCTACGCGCACGGGCGGAGTCGGCGCAATACGCGCGCGCCGCCGCTGCGCCGCGACGGACGGCCGTTCGACAGGCGTGCCGCGCTCGTAGCAGGATCGCGCCCGTGAACCCCCTTCGCTTCGCCCCGGCGGTCCTCGCGCTCGCCCTCGTGGCCTCTCCCGCGGGCGCGATCCCCCTGCTGCGCGGCCTCGGCGGCCCGGCGGGCTTCGGGCCCAACGTGCTCCCGCCCAACGACGACGGATCCACCCAGGTCATCCCGATCGGCGCCGAGTTCCCCGAGGGGCTGTGGTTCTTCGGGAGCGTGTACCGGTCGCTCTATCTCAACAACAACGGCAACATCACCTTCAGCAACCGGCTCGGTGAGTTCACCCCGTCGCCCTTCCCCATCGCGTCGCAGCCGATGATCGCGCCCTTCTGGGCCGACGTGGACACCCGCGGTCTCACGCCGCCCGCGCAGAACAACGTCAACTGGTTCACCGCGCCCGGCCGCTTCATCGCGACGTGGCACCTCGTCGGCTACTACGGCTCGCACGACGACCTCCAGAACTCCTTCCAGCTGATCCTCAGCGACCAGCGCGCGCGCAACCCCGGCGACTTCGACGTGGAGTTCCGCTACGAGCGCTGCGAGTGGACCACCGGCGACGCCTCCGGCGGCATGGGCGGCTTCGGCGGAACGCCCGCCCAGGCCGGCTTCGACGCGGGCAACCTCCGTGATTTCTTCGCCCTCCCCGGCTCCTTCACGCGCGGCATCCTCAACGTCTGCACCACCTCCAACGTGGGCGTCGCCGGGCTGTGGCAGTTCCAGATCCGCAGCGGCACGGTCGCGATGTGCGGCAACCGCGTCGTCGAGCGCGGCGAGGACTGCGACGACGGCAACATGACCTCCGGGGACGGCTGCACCTCCGACTGCCGCAGCGAGGTCGACGGCGGCGTCGACGCGGGCTCCGACGCGGGCGACTTCGACGTCTTCGACGCGGGCCGCGACGGCGGCCCCGACGGCGGCTGGTTCCGCGACCTCGGCCCCCAGGACACCGGCGTCGACGTGCCGCGCAAGCCTCCCCTCGACGCGCCCGAACCGCCCCGTGACGTGCCCGCCGTGGTCGACGGGGGTAGCCCCGCCGACGCGCCCGTCGTCGTCGACGACGCGTGCGAGGGCTGGCGCTGCGGCCGAGAGAACCGCCTCGACGGCCGGGCCGGACCGCTCGGCGGCTGCGGCTGCGCGGTACCGCCCCGGGGCGACGACGCGGGCCGCGGGCGCTGCGCGGCGCTCGGCGCCGTGGCGATCGTCGGAATCCTTCGGCGCCGCAAGCGCGCCCGCGGTATCTGAGTGCCCGCCATGACCCAGCGTCCACTGCTCGCCCTCGCCCTCGGCCTCGCGCTCCCGCTCCTCGCCTGCCGCAACGCCCCGCCCGAGCCCCCCGCCCCACCCGCCGCGAGCCGCATCGCGCCGGCGATCCCGATGCCCACGGCGGCCGCGCCCCACGACGGCACCCTGCGCTGGACCGACCCGGCCGCGTGGCGCCGCGGCACCCCGCCACCCGGCTCGATGCGCCGCGGGCAGTACGAGGTGCCGGGCCCCGACGGCGCGGGCGAGCTCACGGTGTTCTGGTTCGGCGCGGGTCAGGGCGGCTCGATCGACGCCAACCTCGCGCGCTGGTACGGCCAGTTCACGCAGCCCGACGGTCGGCCGAGCAGCGCCGTCGCGACGCGCGAGCGCCGCACCTCGCACGGGCTCGCGGTCACCGTGACCCGCGTCGAGGGCCGCTTCGCGGGCGGCGGCATGGCCGCGCCGGGCGCCGACCCGTCGACGCCGCGCGACCACTACGCGCTGCTCGGCGCGATCGTCGAGACCCCCAACGGGCCGTGGTTCTTCAAGCTCACCGGGCCGCGCGCCACCCTCGCCGCGGCGACGCCGGCCTTCGACGAGATGGTGGCCTCCTTCGACTTCCGCTGACGGCGCGCTACTCGCGCGACGGGCTCGCCGCCGCCAGCGCGTTGAGGGCCTTGGGCCCGACGCCGTGCAGCTTCAGGAGCTCGGCCGGCGGGCGCGCCGTGGCCTGCGCGAGGGTGGTGATGCCGGCCGCCCGCAGCGCGCGGAGCGCGGGCTTGCCCAGCGACTTCGGCAGGTCGTCACCTGTGGTCTTGGTCGTCACGGGCGCGGAGGCTATCGCAACCGCGCGACGCCAGCGCGCCGACCGCGATCACGGTATGACCTCGAGGCATGAGCGACGATTTCTGGGCGCGCCGCTGGCGCGAGGGGCAGATCGGATTCCACGAGGGCGCGCCGAACGCCTTCCTCCAGGCGCACGCCGCGCGGCTCGGTGACGCGAAGCGCGTCTTCGTCCCGCTCTGCGGCAAGTCGGAGGACCTCGCGTTCCTCGCGGCGCGGGGCCACACCGTCGTCGGCGTCGAGCTGGTGGAGGACGCCGTCCGCGCCTTCTTCGACGAGCACGGCCTCGCCCCCGCGGTGACGCCCCGCGGCCCGCTCACGGCCTACGCTCACGGCGCGATCACGCTGCTCGTGGGCGACCTCTTCGACGCGACGCCCGACCTCGTCGGCGCGGTCGACGCCCTCTACGACCGCGCGGCGCTCATCGCGCTCCCCGAGGACGTTCGCGCGCGCTACGTCGCGCACCTGCGGGCGCTGCTGCTCCCCGGCGCCGCCGGTCTCGTCGTCACGGTCGAGTACCCGCAGGAGGCGATGGCGGGCCCGCCCTTCGCGGTGCCCGAGGCGGAGGTGCGGCGCCTCTACGACGGGCTCGCGGTCGAGTGCATCGACCGGCGGCCCGCGGCGGGCGGGCGCGTCGCGGCCCTCGGCGCGGCGGCCGAGGAGTGCGTCTTCGTGGTGCGCTTCTGATCCGGGATCAGCGATCCGCTTCGGGGGAGCCGGCCTCGGGCGGGTGCGGCGAGTAGTCGTACTGGCCGGCGTAGTAGTACGAGGGCGAGTCGTCGTTGGGCTGGATGCCGTTGATGACGCAGCCCACGACCTTGCTGCCGAGGGCGCGCAGCTGGCGCAGCACGTCGGCGGCCTGGTCGCGGCGGGTCTGGCGCACGCGCACGACGAGCACGACCCCGTCGAGCTGCGGGCCGAGCGCGAGCGCGTCGGTGACCGCCGTGATGGGCGGCGAGTCGAACACGATGCGGTCGTACTGCGTGCGCAGGAAGGCCATGAACTCCGTCGCCTTCTGGCTGTGGAGCAGCTCGGCGGGGTTCGGGGGGATCGGTCCGCAGGGGAGCAGCGAGAGGTTGGGCACCTCGGTGGTGATGACGGCCTCGTCGTGCGTCGCCTCGCCGATGAGGATGCTGGTGAGCCCGACCGGCGGCCGCACGCGGAAGACCTTGTGGATGCGCGGGCGGCGGAGGTCGGCGTCGACCAGGAGCACGCGCTTGCCGCTCTGCGCGAGCGAGATGGCGAGGCTGACGGCCGTGAAGGTCTTGCCCTCGCGCGGCGACGCGCTGGTCACCATCAGCATCTGGAAGGGCGTGTCGGGCGACATGAACAGCAGGTTGGTGCGGATGCCGCGCGTGAGCTCGGCGATCATCGAGGTGGGGTGCGAGTGCACCGTGAGGTCGACGTTTTCGACCGGGCCCTCCTGCGGCTGCACGTCGCCGTAGCGGTACTTGTACTGGTTGCGCATGTTGCGCCCGTTGACCATCGGGAGGAACCCGAGCACCGGCGTGCGCAGGCCCTCCTCGACGTCGGCGCGCGAGCGCACGGTGCGGTCGGCGAGCACGGCCAGGGTCGCGCCGAGGATGCCGAGCACGACGCCCGCGATGCCGCCGATGGCGAGCGAGAGCGGCACGCGCGGCTTGATGGGCGCACCCGGGAGCAGGGCGTACTCGAGCACGCTCATGTTGTTGACCTGGAGGTCGCGCATGAGGTTGCCCTCGGTGGTGCGCTCGAGGACGATGCCGAAGATCTTGGAGTGGTTCTCGCGCTCGCGGGTGAGGCGCGAGTACATCATCTCCTGCTGGTTGAGCTCGACGGCCTGGCGCTGGGCGATGGCGAGCTCGGCGCGCACGCTGTTCTCCGAGCGCTGCACGCCGCGGAGCTCGGCCTCGGTCGAGCCGCGGATGTTGGCGACCTCGGCGCGGAAGAGGCTGACCACCGAGTTGGTGCGCGCGCGGGCGCCGCGCAGCTCGAGCGACTGCTGGAGGTAGCGGATCTCCGTGGTGGACTCCTCGCGGAGCGCCGCCTCGAACTGGGTGCGCATCGAGGTGAGCACCGTGGAGGTCAGGAACTCCGGGGCGGTGAGCTGCGACATCGCGGCGCCGACCTGGTCGCGCCAGCGCACGCGCTCGGCGAGCGGGGCGTCGATGGCCATGCCGCTCGAGACGGCCTGGAGCGAGCGCAGCACGTCGCGCTCGGCGCGGACGACCTCGGTGGTGCGGGCGGCGAGCCCGAAGCGGCGCACCTGCGCCTGCGTGAGCGCCTCGGAGAGGTTGGCGATGCGGTTGCCGAGGATGTTGCGCTGGTCGATGAAGTTCTCGGAGACGATGTTGTGCTGGCGGCGGAAGGTCTGGAGCTGGTCTTCGGCGCGCGAGAGGTTGGTGCGCAGGTCGTCGAGCTGGTTGCTGAGCCAGCGCACCGAGTCGCGGGTGCTCCCGAGGCGGTGGTCGAGGTTGCGCTGCACGTAGACGTCGACGACCGTGTTGGCGAGCAGCTTGGCGCGCCGCGGCGACTGGTCTTCGACCACGATGTTCATGAGCCGGCTCTCCTTCACCGGCTCGACGCGGATGTGCCCCACCAGCACCATCGCGGCCTGCTCGACGGTGACCGAGCGGAAGCTCGCGCGGCGCGACGCGGGCACGCCCAGGAAGTCGGGGTCGTGCTGGAGCCCCAGGCGACGGACCACGCCCTCGGCCACGCTGCGGCTCTTCACCACGCGGTACTGGGTCTCGTAGTACTCCCGGATGTTCCAGTACGAGCCGACGCCCGACGAGTCGAGGTCTTCGACCTGGCGGCCGAGCGGCCGCGGGGGGTTGGGCTCGAACTGGAGCACCGCCGTCGCCGCGTAGATCTTCGGCTGGCGCAGCACCCAGAGCGCGTCGAGGCACAGCGTGAGCGCCACGCAGCTCAACATGATCCACCGGTGCTTCCACAGCTGCTTGAGCTGCTCCATCACCGGGTTCTGGGCATCGGGAGACATCGTCGCCCTCGAACCACTCTCGCTCACGCGCGCGTCTCCATTCGTGTCGTTCGCCTTACTACCAGATCGACCCGGCCCGACAACCCGACCGGGCCTGTGGGTTGCCGGCGCACCGCCGCGGCGTTCATCGGCCCGCGTCGCCGACCGCCGCCGGGCCGTGGTTGCACACCGCGCGGGCCCTCGCCTCGAGCGGGCCGCGCTCGCCCAGCGTGCTGCACAGCTGCTCGACGCCCTGCCGGTCGCCGGTGCGGGCCGAGGCCTCGAGCATCTCGAGGAAGTACGGCGCCTCGGGCGCGACCAGCGCGTGGGCCATGAGGAAGGCCTCGATCGCGCCGCGGTCGTTGCCCAGCGCCGCCTCGAGCTGGCCGTGGACGCCGTGCGCCGCGACCAGCCGGTCGAGGTCGGCGCCCGCGGCCTCGATCGCCGCCGCGATGGCCTCGCGCATCGGGGCCGCCTCCTGCCGCGCGGTGTAGGCCCGCGCCCGCGCGATCTGCAGGTCGTAGCGGTCGGTGGCGCGCGCGATGCCCTGCGCGTAGGTGCGCATCGCGGCGGCGCCCTCGTTGAGCGTCACCAGGATCGTGCCGCGGCACACGTAGCCCTCGCCGAGGTTCGGGTGCGCCTGGATCATCCGGTCGCAGTAGCCGATGGCGTCGCGGGGGCGCCCCTCGGCGAAGGCGAACTGCGCGCGGCGGCGCAGCGCCGAGACGAAGGCGGGGTCGCGCGCGAGGACGAGCTCGTCGACGGTGGTGATGAAGGGGCCCGGCATCCCCGGTCGCGTCGCCGCGATGTCGAGGAAGACGAGGCCGTAGGGCGCGCGCGGGGTGACCCGGTCGAGCTCGTCGGCGTCGGGCAGCGGGCGCAGGCGCACCGCGAGCTCGCCCGCGGCGCGGATGACGCTCTCCGAGCGCACCAGGGCCTCGCGGATCTCGACCAGCGACTGCGAGCGCCGGCCGCGGGCGGCGAAGGTGCGCGCGAGCAGCAGGTGCGGCTGCGCCCAGTTGGGCGAGAGCGCGAGCGCCCGGGCCACGAAGCGCAGCGCGGCGTCGTCGTTCTGCGCGGCGGCGTGGGCGCCGGCGAGCAGCGGGAGGTAGGCGTCGAAGGGGTGCCGGATGAGCGCGCGGCGGAGGGCGTCGCCGTGGATGGTCGCGGCGTCGGCGCGCAGGAGCTCCTCGACGTGGTCGCGCTCGGTCTCGAGGGTCGCGCGCCACGCGAGCGGCACGAGCGCGAGGCCGAG
>JAQBQI010000619.1 GCA_028287085.1 Myxococcaceae bacterium | reverse complement strand
CTGCCCGGCGGCGCAGCGCGCGGCGACGGCGGAGTGCGTGCAGCCCGCGGCGGTGCAGGTGTCCTCGGTGCACGCGACGCCGTCGTCACAGCTCGGCGGCGAGCACGCCGACGCGACGTCGGGGCTGGCGGGGGCGTCGGGGTTGGCGGGCGCGTCGATGCCGCCCGGGACGTCGTTCGCGCCGCCGTCGACGGGCGGGTCGTCGCCGCCCCCCGAGGCGCTGCAACCGATGACGACCACGAACGCCAGACCGAGCAGCCCACGAAGCGACATCGCGCCAGCATATCTGGAGAGGCGTCGAGCAAGGCAAGGAGTCGCGCGTCACGTCAGGTCGCCCGCCCTTGCGGACGCGAGGCCGCTATTCGTCGGGGCGGCAGGTCGGTCACGCTCCGTCGATGCGAGTTGCGGGGCGGGCTGGGACGATCGTGCTGGTGGGGATCGTCGCGGGTTGCGAGTCGACGGCGGCGGCCACGGGCGCCGATGCGACGCCTCCACGCGACGGCGCCGCGGTGACGGACGCCGTCATCGTGGCGGCGGACCACCCGACGGGCTTCGACGTGCTGCGCCCGACGCCCTGTCCGATCGTCTCGGCGGCCCCCTACGCCGCGCACCTCGCGGGTCACGGGTACGCGGGCCCCGATGCGGGTCCGCCGTACCCGCTGCGCCAGGAGCTCGACCTCTATCTCCCGCAGGGCCGCAGCCCCGGAGCCCCGGTCCTGCTGGCCTTTCCGACGTACTGGCCCCTCTCGGCGCTCACCGTGCTGACCGGCCGCTTCGACGCCGACGGCGGCGTCACCGGACTCGACTGGATCATCAACTACGGCGGCCCGCTCTCCTTCCGCGGCGGCATGGCGGCGCCGTCGGGCGGCCTCCAACTCCAGCTCTTCGGCAACCGCAACGGGACCAGCGACACCGTCGAGCTCGTCGTGGGCGAGGCCTCCCCCTGCCCCGCGGGCGACGCCCCGGCGCCGACCCTCACCGCCACCGCCGTGGCGACTCCACATGGCGTACTGCGCCTGCTCCCGAGCGCGCCCGTCGGCGACGGCGTCGCGGGCGTGCGCCTCACGGCCGACGGATCTCCGGTGGCGTCGACGGCCGTGGTGGTCGACGGCGCGCTCGTGGTGACGGCCGCGAGCTGGCTGCGACCCGGCGCCTCCGTGGGCGTGGACCTCGGCGCGCTGCGCGACGTGATGGGCCGCGCCTTCACCCTCTCCGGAACGCTCCGCACGCTCGCGACCACCGCCGTCGTGACCGACCTCGAGTTCACCGCCGCGCCTCCCGCGGGCGCCGTCGCCACCGAGCTCGCCACCGCGACGGCCGACGGCCTCCTCAGCGTCGTGACCGGCCCGCGCGCGCCCTACCGCGTGCTGGTCGCCCTCGGCGCGCTGACCGGCGCGACCCGCCTCCGCGCGTCGCTGCGCTTCCGTTGCAGCGTCGAAGACTTCGCCGTCTGGATCGTCGCCGCCGACGGCGCCAACACCCCGCTGCCGATCGGCCCCGCCACGGCGACGCCCGACCTCACCGGCGCCCGCGAGCTCGCGGGACCGCTCCCCGGAACCGGGCCCTGGTGGCTCTACGTCGAGAACCGATCGACCCCCGAGCGCCCCGGGTGGCGCGGCCCCTTGAGCGCCTGCCCGGTGCAGTTCGACCGCGTCGTCGCCGAGTAATCGTCGGACATATCCCGTCACGAGCGCTTGCGCGGCGGCGCGGGGCGGCGCCATAGCTCCCGGCGAGCGATGCAACTGATCATCACGGAGAAGCCGAGCGTGGCGCGCGACCTCGCGCGGGCCCTCGGCGTGCGCGGAAGCGGGCAGGGTTGCATCGAGGGCTCCGACCGGGTGGTGACGTGGTGCCTCGGCCACCTCGTGGAGTTCGAGGAGCCCGACGCCTACGACCCGGCGTGGAAGGCGTGGCGCCTCTCGACGCTGCCGATGCTGCCGGAGGTGTTCAAGCTGCGGCCGGTGCGCAGCTCGGCGTCGCAGTGGAAGGTGGTGCGCGCGCTGCTGCGCGACCGGCGCTTCACCGAGGTGGTCAACGCCTGCGACGCGGGGCGCGAGGGCGAGCACATCTTCCGGCTCTGCCACGAGCTCGCCGGGGCCAAGGCGCCGGTGCGCCGGCTCTGGATCTCGTCGCTCACCGAGACGGCCATCCGCGCGGGCTTCGACAAGCTCGAGCCGTCGGCGAAGTACGACGCGCTCGGCGACGCGGCGCGCTGCCGGGCCGAGGCCGACTGGCTCGTGGGCATCAACGCGACGCGCGCGGTGACGGTGCGCGGGCGCAGCGCGGGCAGCGACGCGCTCTTCTCCGTGGGGCGCGTGCAGACCCCGACGCTGGCGATGCTGGTGACGCGCGACCAGGCGATCCGGGCCTTCGTGCCGAAGGACTACTGGGAGCTCGCCGGCGAGTTCACGACCGCGGCGGGCGTGCGCTTCGGGGCGCGCTGGGCGCACGAGGGGCGGCAGCGGCTGGCGCGGGCCGAGCTCGCGCAGGGCCTCGTCGAGCGCGCCTCGGCGTGCACGGGGGAGAGCGGCCCTCGGGTGGAGTCGATGGAGACCAAGCGGCAGCGGGTGGCGCCGCCGATGCTGTTCGACCTGACGTCGCTCCAGCGCACGGCCAACGGGCGCTACGGCTTCTCGGCGCAGCGCACGCTCGACCTCGCGCAGGCGCTCTACGAGAAGCACAAGGTGCTCACCTACCCGCGCACCGACTCGCGCCACCTGCCGAAGGGCATGCACGCGACGCTGCCGCAGACGATTCGTACGGTGGGCGAACAACCGGACTACGCGGCCTTCGCGCAGAAGGTGCTGGCGGCGCCGCTCGCGCGCGCGGGGCGGGTCTTCGACGACGGCAAGGTGCGCGACCACCACGCGATCATTCCGACCGACCACAAGGGCCCGCTGCACACGCTCGCGCCCGACGAGCGGCGGCTCTACGACCTGGTGGTGCGGAGGTTTCTCGGGGTGTTCTTCCCCGACGCGGAGTTCGACCAGACCGTGCTGGTGGTGGTGGTGGGCGCGGGCGCGACGGCGAAGCCCGCGGCGACGAGGCGCGCGCCGAAGGGCGACGAGGCGAAGGAGGACGACGGGGACGACCGGCTGCTCGACGCGCTGCCGCCGCCGCCCGACCGCTTCGTGGCGCGCGGGCGGGTGCGCGTCGCGGCGGGCTGGCAGGAGGTCGCGGGCTTCGGCGACGACGACTCCCCGAAGGACGCCAGGGACGCCCAGACGCTGCCGGCGCTGCGCGAGTCGGAGCGCCTGGGCGGGCGCTACACGCCCGAGAAGAAGCAGACGCAGGCGCCGCGGAGATACAACGACGCGACCATTCTCGGAGCGATGGAGTCGGCGGGGCGGCAGGTCGACGACGAGGCGCTGCGCGAGGCCCTGAAGGACCGCGGGCTGGGCACGCCGGCCACGCGCGCGTCGATGATCGAGACGCTGATCACGCGGGGCTACGCGGCGCGCGAGCAGAAGTCACTGGTGTCGACGCCGCTGGGCGAGGCGCTCATCGACGGGCTGGCGGTTCCGGCGCTGGCCTCGGCCGAGCTCACCGGCGAGTGGGAGGAGCGGCTGGCGAAGGTCGCGCGCGGCGCCGAGCGGCGCGACGCGTTCATGCGCGACATCAAGGACGTGGTGCGCGACCTGGTGAAGCGCGTGGCGACCGCGCCGGGCATCGCCGCCCCGGGCGCGACGCGACGACGCCCCGAGCGCGCGGCGGCGGCGCGCG
>JAQBQI010000613.1 GCA_028287085.1 Myxococcaceae bacterium | reverse complement strand
CGCATGGCGGCGGCGCGCGCCCGGTCGGAGGCGTGCGCGGCGGCGGCGAGCAGCGCGTCGCGGGCCGCCGGGTCGTCGAAGCGCGCCAGGCCCTGGATCGCCGCCTCGCGCACCCGCTCGTCGGGGTCGGCGCTGGCCTCGACGAGCTCGCGCAGGCCCGCCGCGAAGCCGCCGTGGGCGAGCACGAGCAGCGCGCCGAGGCGGGTGCTCGGGTCGTCGGAGCGCGCCGCGGCGAGCGCGCGCGCCTCGGCCTCGGGCCCGCCGATGGCGTCGATGGCGCCCACCGCCGCCTGCGACACCCGCGGCTCGGGGTCGCCGAGGCAGTCGAAGAGCGCGTCGAGCGCGCCCGCCCCGCCGACGCGCGAGAGCGCCGCGCAGGCGAGGGCGCGCACCGAGCCGTCGGGGTCTTCGAGGCAGCGCAGCACCTCCGGGGCGGCCGCGGGCACGTCGAGCACCATCGGCAGGAGCAGCAGCCGGCGCCCGCTGTCACCAGCGCGCAGGGCGGCGCGGAGCCGGTCGGCGGCGCCCTCGCCGAGCGCCCCGAGGGCGGCGGCGGCGGCGGCCCCGGGCTCGCCGTCGAGGAGGTCGAGGAGGCAGCCCACGGCGGCGTCGCCGCCGATCCACCCCAGCACGCGGCAGAGGGCGCCCTGCTCGGAGGCGTCGGCGCCGACGACGGCGCGCCCGAGGCGGCGCACCACGGCCTCGCGGGGCCCGAGCTGCCGCAGCGCGCCCTCGACGGCCTCGGCGCTGCCCGTGCACTCGCGCTGCCGGTGGACGAGGTCGACGAGCGCCGCGGCCACCACGCGGAGCAGGGCGTCGCCCTCGCGGGCCAGCGTCGCGAGCAGCGGCGCGGCGGCGGCGGCCTGGCCGGTGCGGCCGAGCGCGCGGGCGGCCTCGTGGGCGTAGAGCGGGTCGTCGACGAGGCGGGCGAGGGGGGGCACCGCGAGCTGCGCGCCCGAGCGGCCGAGCACGTCGATGGCGGGGAAGGTGCGGAAGAAGTTGCCGCTCTCGGCCGCGGCGACGACGGCGCCGAGCGCGGCCTCGCCCCCGATGCGCCCGAGGGCCTCGATGGCGGCGACGACCACGTTGTCGTCGGGGTGGGCGACGAGGCGCCCGAGCGCGCCGACGCTGGCGACGCTGCGGCGCCGGCCGGCGACCTGCGCCGCGTCGGCGATGATCGCCGGGTCTTCGCCCTCCGCGAGGAGCGCGCCGAGCGCGGCCGGCACCGCGCCGGTGGAGGCGACGAGCGCGTCGACGGTGGCGGCGATGCGGGCCTCGTCGTCGCGGCGCGCGCGCAGCACCGCGCAGAGCGGGGCGACCGCGGCGTCGCCGGCCGCCGCGAGGGCCGCCACGACGGCGCGGCGCACGACCCAGTTGGGGTCGCCGAGGCGCGCGAGCAGGCCGTCGACGCCGTCGACCCCGCGGGCCGCGAGGGCGCCGACCTCGTCGAGGCGCAGGCGGTCGGCGGCGCCCATGGCGGGGGAGGGTCTCGTCATCGAAGGGACCGGGCCCGGTACCGCGCGCTCAGTTGTCGACTCACCACCGCCGCCTTGCCACAACTCGTTCACCCTGGTTCAAAATCCCTTGCCGCGCCGCGGAACGTTGACGTGAACCGGACCGGGTGTCTATATCGATTCGTTCATGCAACGCGACGTTGAGCAGGGCGAATTCCCGCGCGCCGTCGTGTGGATCGTGGACGACAGCGCGCTCGAGGGCGAGCTCGCGGCGCGCACGCTCGCCGCCCGCTTCGACGTGGAGCTCTTCCGCGACGGGCACTCGATGCTCGAGCGCCTCTCGTCGCGCCGCGCGCCCGACACGCTGGTGCTCGACTGGCTGCTGCCCGACACCTCCGGCGTGGACGTGTGCCGCTTCCTGCGGGCCAACGAGTCGACCGCGTCGCTGCCGGTGCTGGTGCTCAGCGTCCGCGGCGAGATGTCCGACGTGCTCGAGGGCCTGACGGCGGGCGCCGACGACTACCTGGTGAAGCCCTTCCACTCGGGCGAGCTGGTGGCGCGCGTCACGGCCCTGGTGCGCACGCGGCAGCACCTCGAGCGGGCCGAGCGGGCCGAGCGGGCCTTCCGCTCGCTGCTCGAGCACCTGCCCGACCTGGTGGTGGCGCTCGACCGCGGCGGCCGGGTCACCTTCGTCAACGCCGAGGCCGCCCGCGTGCTCGGCGCACGGCGCGAGCGCCTCCTCGGCGTGGCCGCGGCCGAGGTGCTCCCGGGCTTCGTCGTCGGGGAGGGCGACGCGCCCCTCGCCGACGCGCGCGCCGACTACCCCATCGGCGACCGGGTGTACGCGCCCTTCGCGCGGGCGATTCCGACGAGCGAGCTCGCCTCGACGGTGGTGGTGCTGCGCGACGTGACCCTCGACCGCGCCGCCGCCGACGCCGCCCGCCGCGCCGACCAGCGCAAGGACGAGTTTCTCGCCATGCTCGGCCACGAGCTACGCAATCCCCTCAGCGCGATCGCGACGGCCCTTCACCTCACGAGCCTTCGGCCCGACGACCCGCGCGTCAACGCCCGGGCGCGCGACGTGCTCGTGCGGCAGACCGCGCACATGACCCGGATGATCGACGACCTCCTCGACGTGTCGCGCATCACCCGCGGGAAGATCCAGCTGCGGCGCGGCCCGCTCGACCTCGCGGCCACGCTCGAGCGCGCGCTCGAGACCGCGCGGCCGGCCCTCAACGCGCGGCACCAGCGCGTCGAGGTGGCCATCGCCGACGCGCCGCTCGGGGTCGACGGCGACCCGACGCGCCTCGAGCAGGTGCTGGTCAACCTCCTCCAGAACGCCGCGAAGTACACCCCCGACGGCGGCCGGGTCTGGGTCTCCGCCGGCCGCGAGGGCGACGAGGTCGTGGCCCGCGTGCGCGACGACGGCGTGGGCATCCCCGCCGAAGCGCTGCCGCAGATCTTCGACCTGTTCTCGCAGGTCGAGAGCTCCCTCGAGCGGGCGCAGGGCGGCCTCGGCATCGGCCTCACCCTGGTGCGCACCATCGTCGCGATGCACGGGGGCAGCGTGGCCGCGCGCAGCGAGGGCGCGGGCCGCGGCAGCGAGTTCGTCGTGCGCCTGCCGTACGCCCGCGGCGCGATCACGCCCGTGCCCCCCGTCCGGACCGCGGTGTCCGAGCGACCGCCGCCGAGCCCCGACGCGCCGCCGATGCGCGTGCTCGTGGTCGACGACAACGAAGACATCGCCGACCTCATGGTCGTAGCCCTCGGCGTCGCGGGCTACGCGGTGACGCTGGCGCGCGACGGGCTCGCCGCGCTCGACGAGGCCGCGCGGGTGCACCCCGCCGCCGTCGTGCTCGACCTCGGCCTGCCCGGCATCGACGGCTTCGAGGTCGCCCGCCGACTGCGCGCCGACCCCGAGCAGGCCGGCGTGCTCATCATCGCGGTGTCGGGCTACGGCCAGGCCGGCGACCTCGTGCGCAGCGGCGAGGTCGGCGTCGACCACCACTTCGTGAAGCCCGTCGACTTCGAGCTGCTCCACGCCGTGCTCGATGGCCGCCGCCGATCGCTCCAGTGAGCCGCTGGCGCGCCAATGAAGAAGAGCCCTGAAGATCGCTCTTCAGGGCTCTTTTTCAAGCAGTGCGCGGTGCAAGATTCGAACCTGCGACCTTCGGCTTCGGAGACCAACGCTCTATCCAGCTGAGCTAACCGCGCTTGGGGACGGGTCTTGTACTCCAAGGCTCCGCGGTCGCGCAAGGGCCGCGTGCGACGACGAGCATTCCCACGCTGGCGCGCGCGTGGTACCGCCGTCGCCATGAGCCAACGCATCGCCGTCCTCCCCGGCGACGGCATCGGGACCGAGGTCACCCGCGAAGCCGTCGCCCTGCTCGAACTCGTCGCCGCGCGGCGCTCGCTCGACCTCGACTTGTGGCACCTCGACCTCGGGGCCGACCGCTTCCTGCGCGACGGCACCACCCTGCCGACGGCGGTCTTCGAGGAGATCCGCGACACCTGCGACGCGATCCTGCTGGGCGCGCTCGGCGACCCGCGCGTGCCCTCGAACGACCACGCGCGCGACATCCTGTTCGGCTTTCGCTTCGGGCTCGACCTCTACGCCAACGTGCGGCCGGTGCGCTGCCTCGACGACCGGCTCTCGCCGCTCAAGCACCACGGCGCGGCCGACATCGACCTCGTGGTGTTCCGCGAGAACACCGAAGGCGTCTACGTCAACGTCGGCGGCCAGGTGCGCCGCGGCACCCCCGACGAGATCGCCATCAACGAGGACATCAACACCCGCAAGGGGGTCGAGCGCATCCTGCGCGCGGCCTTCGAGCACGCGAAGCTGCACGGCAAGAAGCGCGTGCACATGGCGGACAAGTCCAACGCGATGAAGCACGCCCACGAGCTGTGGCTGCGGGCCTTCCGCGAGGTGGCGCGCGAGTACCCCGACATCGAGCCCGTGCACGTCTACGTCGACGCCCTCTGCCTCTACATGGTGCAGGACCCGTCGAACATCGAGGTCGTCGTCACCAACAACCTCTTCGGCGACATCGTCACCGACCTCGGCGCCGCGCTGCAGGGCGGCCTCGGCATGGCGGGCAGCGCCAACCTGCACCCGGGCCGCCGCTGCGCGATGTTCGAGCCGGTGCACGGCAGCGCGCCGCCCCTCGCGGGCAAGGACCTCGCGAACCCCTTCGCCGCCTCGCTCACCGTCGGGATGATGCTCTCGCACCTCGGGCACCCCGAGCTCGAGACCCTCATCGAGCACTGCGTGCGCGACTGCGTCGTCGCGCTCGAGTGCACGAAGGACGTGGGCGGCGCGCTCGGCACCCGCGCCGCCGCGGCCGCGCTACGCGCCCGGGTCGCTGTCCGCCTCGGGTGAGTCGG
>JAQBQI010000604.1 GCA_028287085.1 Myxococcaceae bacterium | reverse complement strand
ACGCGCACCAGCGCGTCGCACTGCGGCGCCTGCGCGGCGGCCTGCCCGACGCGGGCCAACGCGGTGCCGGCGTGCACCGGGTCGGCGTGCACCAGCGTGTGCGTGGCGGGCTACGGCGAGTGCAACGGCGACGCGAGCGACGGCTGCGAGACCAACCTCGCCAACAGCACGGCGCACTGCGGCGCGTGCGGGCGCAGCTGCCTCACCAGCAACGTCGCGACGGCCACCTGCGCGGCGAGCGCCTGCGCCATCGTCACTTGCGGCGCGGGCTTCGCCGACTGCGACGGCATGGCGGTCAACGGCTGCGAGGTCGACACCCGCACCTCGCTCGCCCACTGCGGCGGCTGCGGGATGGTCTGCGCCACGCCCAACGCGAGCCCCGCCTGCGCGGCGAGCGCGTGCGGCGTCGGGAGCTGCAACGCGGGCTTTGCGAACTGCGACGCGGCGGCGACCAACGGCTGCGAGGTCGACACGCGCACGACCGTCGCGCACTGCGGCGGCTGCGGGCTGGCCTGCGCGCTGCCCAACGCGACGCCCGCCTGCGTGGCGAGCGCCTGCGCGGTGGCCGCGTGCGGTCCTGGCTTCGGCGACTGCGACGGCAACGCCGCCAACGGCTGCGAGGTGAACACCGGCGCGTCGACGGCGCACTGCGGCGGCTGCGGGCGCGTCTGCCCGACGACCCAGGGCTGCGCGGCCGGCGTGTGCACGCTGCCGAGGAGCTGCGCGGAGATCAAGGCGCGGGTTCCGGCGGCGGCGACGGGGGTCTTCGAGATCGACCCCGACGGGGCGGGCGGCGACGCGTCGCTGCGGGTCTACTGCGACATGACCAGCAGCGGCGGCGGCTGGACCCTCGTGCTGATGGCGGGCACCGACGCCCTCGGCACGCTCGGCTACAACAGCGCGCTCTGGACCAACACCGCGGTGCTCAACGGCGACGTCAACGACGTGGCCCGCAACGTGTCGATGAAGAACACGGCCTTCAACACGCTGGGCTTCGCGGCCGCGCGCATGTGCCTGTTCTCGCTCTCGGCCTGCCTCGAGGAGCCCGTCACCGCGGCCAGCGCGCGGGCCCTCTTCGGCGGCGCCGAGCGCCTCGGGGCGCGCACCATCGGCGACTTCGCCACCTGGGGCTACAACGGCACGCTCGGGTGCAACCGCCGCGGCTTCAACGTGCTCGACGTCGGCGGCGGTCCGGCGCGGTGCCGCTACGGCATCCTGCTCAACAACGAGGCGGCCTGCGAGGGCTCGGTCGACGGCGCGCGCGGCCTCGGCTGCCACGGCTTCTACGGCACCGAGCTGAGCGCGGGCCAGGGCGACGGCATCGTCGCCGTGTCGCACGAGCGGGCGTGGCTCTTCGTGCGCTGATCGCTCGCGGCGGGCGGCCACGGTGTGACAGCGCTCAACGGTGGCGCGTCACCCCGACCTGCTGGCACATCGCCAGCAGCGGACAGGTCGAGCAGCGCGGGAGCGCCCCGGTACAGACGTGCTTGCCGAAGGGGACCAGCAGCTCGTTGATCTCCAGCCAGCGCTCGGGGGGGAGCACCTCCATCAGCGCGCGCTGCGTCTTCTCGGGGGTCTTCGCCGCGACGATGCCCCAGCGGTTGGCGATGCGGTGGACGTGGATGTCGACCGGCAGGTGCGCCTCGCCGCAGCCGAGGCCGAGGGCCAGCGCGGCGCATTTCGGTCCGACGCCGGGGAGCGAGAGCACGGTGTCGAGGTCGCAGGGGAGCTCGCCGCCGAACTCCCCGTCGACGCGCGTCGCGATGGCGTGGATCGAGCGCGACTTGGGCTCGTGGAAGGTGCAAGGGTCGATGAGCGCGTCGATGGCGGCGGGCGTCAGCGCCGCGATCGCGGCGGGCGTGCGGGCGACCGCGAAGAGCCGGCGGGCCGCGGGGAGCGACACCTCCTCGAGCGTGCGGATCGTCACGATGCACGCGACGACCACCTCGAAGGGCGAGCCGTGGCCCTCCCGGGCCAGCGCGAAGAGCACGGGCAGTGGGTACGGGGCGACCGCTTCGCGTAGGCGCGCGAAGGCCTCGTCGACGTCGAAGGCGACCGCGGGCGGGGGGCGGGAGGGGCGGGCGTTCATCGGGGGTGCCCCGAGCGGTTGCAACCCCGGCGCCGCGGACGGGCGCTACCGCAGCGCCAGCACCGCGCGCCCGAAGAGCACCCAGCCCACCAGGAAGCCGACGCCGCCGAGGGGCGTCACCATCCCGAGGCGCGTCACGCCCGTCAGGGCCATCGCGTAGAGGCTGCCGCTGAAGAGCACGATGCCCGCGAGCATCGCGGCGCCGGCCGCGCCCGCGACGCCCTCGCGCTGCGACGCGATCCACGCCACCGCCAGCAGCCCCAGCGCGTGGAACATCTGGTAGCGCGCCCCGGTCTCGAAGACCTCGAGCATGCGCGGGCTCACCCTCGCCCGCAGCCCGTGGGCGCCGAAGGCCCCCGCCGCCACCGCCACGAAGGCGTTGGCCGCGCCCGCCAGCGCCCAGAAGCGCGCGCCGTCGTTCATCGGGGAGCGCCTTCGGCGGGCGCCCGGTCGAGGCGTTCGAGCTCGGCCAGCAGCTGCGTGCCGGCGCGGTCGCCGGGGTAGGCGCGCAGCAGCGCCTCGAGGTGGTGCCGCGCCTCGCCGGCGGCGCCCACGTCCTTGGTGAGCACCGCGAGGTTGTAGCGCGCGGCGTAGTTGCGCGGCTCGCGGCGCAGGGTCTTCAGGTAGGCCTCGCGCGCCTCGTTGTAGCGGCCCTCGCGCTGCGCCACCACGCCGAGGTTGTACGTCGCGCGCGGGTCGTCGGGGCCCAGCGCGAGCGCCGCCAGCGCCGCCCGCCGCGCCGCGGGGACGTCGGGGGCCCGCAGAGCCAGGGAGGTCTCAAGCAGCCGCGCGTCGAGCGAGGGCGACCGCGCGAGCGACCGC
>JAQBQI010000564.1 GCA_028287085.1 Myxococcaceae bacterium | reverse complement strand
GCCGGCGCAGTCTGCGCGCGTGCGGCACCCGCCGCCGTCGGCGACCGCGTCGGCGGCGGTAGCGTCATCGGAGACCGCGTCGCTGGCGGGCCCGTCGGATGCGACGTCGGGCGCGACGTCGGGCGAGGCGACCGGGGCGGCGTCGAAGGGACTCAACGGCGCGATGGGACTGCACCCCGTTGCGATCACACAGACGAACGACCACGCGACCCGACCCAGCTTCAACATGCGCCCCCTCGAGGCCGGATGGGAGGGCCGGCGATGCGCCATTCCCCTTACGTTCCGGCGCCATTCCCCCGCGGCGTGCGAAGGCGCGGCGAAGATATGGGTAGAGCCCGAACGCTGTCCACGCGCGGCGCGCCGGGCCGTGTCCGCTGGCAGGGAGGGGCGTCTCGTGGGCAGTGCCGGGATCGCGCCGTCGGTGACGGCGTCACCCGGGAGGTGACGCCTGCGGGTCACAGCGACACCCGCTGTCTCTCACCGACGAAGCGCGGAGATCACACCATGACGCACGCCCACACCGCCCTGCCGAGCCCCCGGGCCGGCCGTCTGCTGCCCGCCCTCACGCTCGCGCTCGCGGGCTGTGGCGCCGCCCCCGACGAGGCCCTCGAACCGACCTCCAGCAGCGTCGACGAGCTGGTCGCCTCCCTCGGGGTGGCCCCGTGGCCCACCGACGCCAACGGCGTCACGACGGTTCCGGTCTGCTGGGAGGCGCCCCCGGTCGAAGGGCCGACCTTCGCGGCCATGCGCGAGGAGACGCGCCGCGCGATCCAGGACACCTGGGAGCGCGAGTCGGGGCTGCGCTTCGTCGGCTGGAGCGCCTGCACCGGCGCGGGTGGGATCCACCTCCGGATCGCCGACGACCAGCCGCAGACCGACGTGATCGGCTACGTGCTCGGCAGCGGGTCGATCACGGTGCGGCTCAACTTCACCTTCCTGCGGTGGAGCACCGGCTGTTCGGCCAGCGCCCGCACGGCCGGCTGCGTGCGCTCGATCGCGGTGCACGAGTTCGGTCACGCCATCGGCTTCGCCCACGAGCAGGTGAGCCCGCTCGACAACGCGACCTGCACGATGCGCGACACCGCGGGCGACTTCTTCTCGCAGGTCGGCGGCCTGCGCGCGCTGACGCCCTTCGACCCGAGCTCGGTGATGAACTACTGCAACCCCGTCTGGAACAACGGCGGCGTGCTGAGCCCCGGCGACATCGAAGGGGTGCAGCGCATCTACGGCCGCAAGCCCGGCGGCTCGCTCGTCACCGCCGGGGCGCGCTGCGCCGGCGCGGTGGGCGGCTTCGGCGTGCTCGGCCGGCTGAACTCCTGCGACGGGCAGGCGGTGCCGTCGGCCCGGTGGGACTTCGGCAGCCTCGGCGGACAGGTGCTCCCGCTCCCCGGGCAGGTGAGCTTCCCGGGCAACGGCAGCCTCGGGCTCCGCGACGGGACGGCGGGGCTCTCCGTCGATCCCCGCGTGTACCGCCGGCGGCTGCAGGTGGTTCCCTTCCTCAACGTGGGCTCGCTCGAGCTCGCGCAGGCGACCGCGGCGAACACCTGGGCGATGCCGCAGGTGCAGGTGCGCGGCGTCGGCGGCCTGGCGCTGCAGGTGCTCGGCAGCGTGCCGCAGGGGCCGGCGGTGCGGGCGGGCGCCTTCACCAACGCGGACACGCAGCGGTGGGTGTTCAACTCGATCGACGGCTCGATCCGCAGCGTGGGGGGCGGCGGGTGCCTCGACCTCGCCGCGGGCTCGCCCGGCCCCGGAACGCCCGCGATCGTGGCGACGTGCAACCGCTCGCCCTCGCAGGTGTGGCGGCTGCTGCCGGGCGGCGAGATCCGCAGCGCGCTCACCAGCGGGCAGACCTGCCTGACGGTGCTCTCCGACCACGGGGTGCCCGCCGGCGGGGTGGTCGGCGCGTGGCCCTGCGGCGGCTTCCTGGGGCAGAAGTTCAGCCTGCGGGGCCAGGTGATGAACGCCCCGGGCCAGTGCCTCGGCGCGGCGGGCCACAGCCGCCAGGACAACACCCTGCTCTCGGTCTCCGCCTGCGGCGTCGCCGAGGACCAGAGCTGGGACTATTACTGGTGACCTTAGGTTCCACGGCCGTCGACCGGTCGGGGCGTCGCCGGGCTACAACCGCGCGCCGATGTTTCCACCCATCACCGACGCCGCGCCCTGGGACTCGCTCCGTCGCGACGACGCCGCCCTCCGCCCGGGCGTCGACGCCGTCTGCGCGCGCCACCGCCTGGGCGCCCCCGAGGTCACGCGCCTCGCGGGCGGCTCGGTGCCCGTCTACGCCCTCGGCGAGCGCTACGCGCTCAAGGTCTTTCCGCCGGGCGAGGCCGCGTACGCCCGCACCGAGGCCCGCGCGCTCGCCGCGGTCGCCGGGCGCATCCCCCTCCCCACGCCCGCGCTCGTCGCCGCCGACTCCCTCGACGACTGGAACTACGTCCTGATGTCGCGCCTCCCCGGCCGCCTGCTCTCGGAGGTGTGGACCGCGCTCGGCGCCGACGAGCGCGACCGCCTCGCCGACGAGCTCGGCGCCGGGGTCGCCGCGCTGCACGCGCTCGACGTCGCGCCGATGGGCGAGCTCACCGCCGACTGGGGCGCCTTCCTCGCGGCGCAGCGCGCGACCGCCGTCGAGCGCCAGCGGGCGCGCGGGCTCGACGAGCGCTGGCTGGCGCAGATCCCGGCCTACCTCGACGCGTGGATGCCCCCGGTCGAGGGGCCGCGCGCGCTGCTGCACACCGAGCTGATGCGCGAGCACCTGCTGGTGGCGCAGGGTCCGCGCGGGTGGGCGGTGACGGGGCTCTTCGACTTCGAGCCCGCGATGGTCGGCGCGCCCGAGTACGACCTGGCCTCCTTCGGGCTCTTCGTGGCGTGCGGAAACGGGCGCTTCCTGCGGCGCGCGCTGCGGTCCTACGGCTACGCGGAGGGCGCGCTCGACGGGGTCTGGCAGCGGCGCGTGCTCGCGTATGCGTTGTTGCATCGGTACAGCAACCTGCGCTGGTACCTCGAGCGGCTGCCGGCGCCCGGGGCGGCCTCGCTCGACGAGCTCGCCGCACACTGGTGGCCGCTCGACGGCTGAGGAGACCGGGGGCGGCGCACCGCTCCGCGGGTCACAGGCACGAGCCGTTGGAGCAGGTGTTGCGGCAGCAGTCCGAGGTGGTGTTGCACGCGCCGCCGATCATGCTGCACGTGCGGTTGCGGCAGACGTTGCCCGAGCGGAGCGAGGAGCAGCACACCGCGTCCAGCGAGCAGCCCCCGCCGGGGGCGACGCCCGCGGCGAGGCAGACGGGCGGGACGTCGATCGGGGCGGGGGCGTCCATCGCGGGCGCGACGTCGGGTTGCCCGCGCGATGCGAAGCTCAGGTCTCCTTCGCAGGCGGTGGCCGCCGCGCCGCGTCGTCCCGCCGCTGAACGGTCCCGACGGCGACGGCCACGACCCCGGCCGCGACGGCCAGGAGACCGATCTTCGGCTCCGCCTGATCGGCGAGGTAGCGCGACCAGATCTGCGTGAACTCCGCGTAGCCGTGGTTCCCTCCCGCCGTGAAGTAGAACCACAGCGCGCCGAGCACCACGCCAATACCGCCCAGTATCTGAACGACCCTGCCGCGCAACGTTGCCTCCTTGTTCGTTCCCGCCCCGGTGACGGTACGACATTTCGTCGACTCCCACGCAGGGGCGTCCGGTGATGAGGCGGCGGGCCCGCTCAGCGCCAGACGCGGGTGAGGTCGGAGATGCGGGCGTACACCGCGGGGCCGCGGTCGGCCGACGCGAGGTGCTCGTCGACGTGGGTGAGCGCCGTCTCCATCCGCTGCTGGTACGCCGTGCTGAAGTTCGGCGGGTGGAAGCCCACCTGGAAGAGCGTCGGCCGCGCGACCGGGCGCCCCTCCGGGGCGTTGGCCTCGTAGACCGCGACCATCGCCGGGCCGGTGATGTAGTCGACGAGGATGCCGTTGTCGGGCACCTCCAGCAGCCGCATCGGCCGCGCCGGAGCGCCTTCGGTGATGAGCGTGTCCGAGGGGTAGTAGGGCTGCGTGGTGTCGGTGATGCCGGCCCAGTTGGTCTCGTTCCAGGAGTAGAGGAGGTAGCCGCGCCACGAGCCGATGCGGTCGGGGCGCATCGCGCTCGAGTCGACCGTGAAGCCCGTCGCGTCGAGCGCGCGGAAGGTGCCGAGGTCGGCCGTCCAGCCGCCCGCGCGGAAGGACGTGGGCCGCCCGAGGCCGTGCTCGCCGAAGAGCCGCACCGCGTACCGGAGCTGCGCGGACATCTCCTCGACCGTGTACGCGGCCATCACCGTCACGTACCCGCTGGTGTCGTCGGGCGCGTAGGCCGGCTGCGTGCGGCACGTCACGCCCGCGGCCGACACGAAGTGGCACCAGCCGTGGATGTGCACCCCGAGCTCGTCGCCGTGCTGGTCGCGCTGGGCCTTCACCCAGGCCTCGATCTCGGCCTCGCGCGCGTCGGTCACCATCGGGTCGGTGTAGTGGAAGGGCGCGAAGAAGTGCGAGTACACCAGCGCCGGGTGGTGCTCGCGCAGCGCCTCGATGCGCCGCAGGAAGGGGTCGGCGAAGCGCGTGTTGTCCCAGTCGGTCGACACCACCACGTAGACCGCGAAGCTCACCTGCAACGGGCGCGTCGCCACCGCCGCCGCCGAGTCGCCCGACGCGACCCGCACCGCGTGCTCGCCCGGCGGTAGCTCGGCCACGGAGAGCGCCACGCTCCACGCGCCGTCGGCCCCGCGCGCGGCGTGGCGGGCCGGGCCGTCATCCACGGCCGCGCGCACCAGCGTGGCGTCGGCGGGGGCGACGACGCGCACGACGACCTCGCGGTCGCCGACGGTGAGCCCGTCGGCCTTGAGCGCCCAGGTGCGGGAGAGCGTCACCTCCCACCCCGGCTCGTCGACCGCGGCGTCGGCCGCGGCGATGGGGAGCGATCCGGCGTCGGGGGTGGTCGTCGGCGGGGCGGTGCCCGCGCCGCCGCCGCACGAGGCGAGGAGCGCGAGCGTCAGGAGGGTGGGCCGCATGCTCCAAGGGACTACCACACGCGCGGCGGGGTTCGCGCGCTCAGCCCGCCCAGCGCCGCAGCGCCGCGTGCTCGGGCACCGCCGCGCGCATCGTCCCCCGCGCCGCCGCGTCGTCGACCTTCGCCGCGCCCGCCTCGACCCACTCCAGCGCCTCCGCCGCCGCCGCGCGCGCCTCCTCCGCCCTCCCCCCCGCGGCGAGCGCCTCGACCCACGCGATCCACACCTGGCCGCCGCCCTCGTCGAGG
>JAQBQI010000548.1 GCA_028287085.1 Myxococcaceae bacterium | reverse complement strand
CGCTTCTGCGCCGACACGCGGGTCGACCGCGCCAACTGCGGCGCGTGCGGCAACGCCTGCGCCGCGGGCCAGGTGTGCGCCGCCGGGGCGTGCGTCGTGAGCTGCGGCGGCGGGACGACCGAGTGCTCGGGCGCGTGCCGCGACCTGCAGACCGACCGCGCCAACTGCGGCGCGTGCGCCAACGCGTGCCTCGCGGGGCAGGTGTGCTCCACCGGCTCGTGCCAGGCCTCGTGCGGCGGCGGGACGACCGACTGCACGGGCCTCTGCCGCGACCTCCAGACCGACCGCGCCAACTGCGGCGTCTGCGGGCGGGCGTGCGCCGCGGGCCAGGTGTGCTCGTCGGGCAACTGCCAGCTGAGCTGCGCGGGGGCGACCACCGACTGCGCGGGGCTCTGCCGCGACCTGCAGACCGACCGGGGCAACTGCGGGGCGTGCGGCAACGCGTGCGCCGCCGGCCAGGTGTGCACGGCCGGCGCGTGCAGCGTGTCGTGCGGCGCGGGCACCACCGACTGCGCGGGCTCGTGCCGCGACCTGCAGACCGACCGCGCCAACTGCGGAACCTGCGGCACCTCGTGCTCGCCGGGCCAGGTGTGCTCGGCGGGCGCGTGCACGGTGTCGTGCGGCGCGGGGACGACCAACTGCTCGGGCTTCTGCCGCGACCTCCAGACCGACAGCGGCCACTGCGGCGGCTGCGGGGCGGCGTGCGGGCCGGGGCAGATCTGCTCGGCGGGCGTCTGCCAGGTGTCCTGCGGCACCGGGCTCAACGAGTGCTCGAACGTGTGCCGTGACCTCCAGACCGACCGCAACAACTGCGGGTCCTGCGCCAACGCGTGCGCCGCGGGGCAGGTCTGCTCGGCGGGCGTCTGCCAGGTGTCGTGCGGCGGCGGGACGACCGCGTGCACGGGCGTGTGCCGCGACCTCCAGACCGACCGCAACAACTGCGGCGGCTGCGCCAACGCCTGCGCGGCGGGCCAGGTGTGCGTGGCCGGCGCGTGCGTCGTGAACTGCGGCGCCGGGCTGAGCGAGTGCTCGGGCGTGTGCCGCGACCTGCAGACCGACCGCGGGCACTGCGGCACCTGCACGCGCGTCTGCGCGGCGGGCGAGGTGTGCACGGCCGGGGCGTGCGTGGTGTCGTGCCTCGCGTCGCAGACGGCGTGCTCGGGCGTGTGCCGCGACCTGCAGACCGACCGGGCCAACTGCGGCCTGTGCGCGCGGGCCTGCGCGGCCGGCCAGGTGTGCTCGGCGGGCGTCTGCCAGGTGTCGTGCGGCGGCGGCCTCAACGAGTGCACGGGCGTGTGCCGTGACCTCCAGACCGACCGCAACAACTGCGGCCTGTGCGCGCGGGCCTGCGCCGCGGGCGAGGTGTGCTCGGCCGGGGCGTGCGCGCCGACCTGCGGCGGCGGCCAGGTGTTCTGCAGCGGCGCGTGCCGCGACGTGCAGACCGACCGGGCGTTCTGCGGCGCGTGCAACGTCGCGTGCGCGGTGGGCCAGCTCTGCGTGGCCGGCGCCTGCCAGGTGTCGTGCCCGCCGGGGCAGACCAACTGCAGCGGCGTGTGCCGCGACCTGCAGACCGACCGCAACCACTGCGGCGTCTGCCCGACCGTGTGCGCGGCGGGCCTCGTGTGCACCGCGGGGGCCTGCGTGCTCTCGTGCCCGACGGGCCTCACGGCCTGCTCGGGCACCTGCCGCGACCTGCAGACCGACCGCGCCAACTGCAACGCCTGCGGCGCGGCCTGCCCGGGCGTGCAGGTCTGCGTGGGCGGCGCCTGCCAGGCGAACTGCGCCGTCGGCCAGACGGCGTGCAGCGGGGTCTGCGTCGACACGAGCTACGACCCCAACAACTGCGGCGGCTGCGGCACCCGCTGCGTCGCCGGCCAGGTGTGCAACCAGGCCCGCTGCCAGACGGTGGCGCTGCCCTTCCCGGCGCGCTTCTTCCCGATCACGATCGCGGGCACGCCGGGCAGCTACAACGACCTCGCCTTCGACAACCTGGGCAACCTGATCTTCGGCACGCAGTCGGGGCAGGTGATCTCGGTGTCGCGCACCGACGGCTCGCAGCGCGTCGTGGCGAGCGGCATCCCGGGCCCCGTGCTGAGCGTGGCCTTCCACGTCAACCGCAGCACCATCTACGCGGTCAACAGCAACGGCGGGCTCTACGCCGTGAACCCCACCACGGGCGCCTCGACGCTGCTCGTGACGATCTCGGGCGCCACCAACGCCATCGCCATCGCGCCCGCCGGCTTCGGCGCCTTCGGCGACTTCATCGCGGTCGTCGGGCAGTTCGCCGACATGCGCCTCGTGAACCCCGCCACCGGCGCGGTGACCGCGAACTTCGCCACCGTCGGCACCGGCTCGGACATCGCGTTCACCCCGAGCAACACCGCCATCGTGGTGGGCGGGGCGACCGTCACCGTGGTCACCGCCGCGGGCGCCGCGAGCACCCGCTTCACCGACGGCGCCGCCTCCTTCGACGGCGTCGCCGTCGACCCGGTGCACAGCCTCTACTACCTCGCCGACTCCAACGGCGACCGGCTGTACTCGCTGCCCTTCGTCGGCGCGACCAGCACCCTCCTCGGCAGCTACAACTTCGACGACGGGTTCTTCGTCGCGGGCCTCGCCTTCGACGGCGTCGACACCCTGATCATGTCGACCGGCGAGACCTCCCTCACGCTCGTCGCCCGCTCGCCCCTCCCCTGAAATCCCCTCACGGCGTCGGGCTGCGCGGCGGCGCGTAGCCCGACATGATCCTCGCGGCGGCGCGGGGCATCCCGTTGCGCTGCGCGTAGCCCGCGACGGCGTTGCGCCACTCGCGCTCGTCGCGCGACGTCACCGGAGTCGGGGCGTCACCCCAGGTCGTCAACGATTGGCGGAATGGCGCGATGCGTTCGGGCAACGGAACGGCGGCGTCAGGGCGTAGGGTCGCCTGGGGCCGCGCGAGAGGAGTCGCAGGATGAATCATCGGACGGCCTTCACGATCGCGCTGCTGACCGTCGGGTGCGGCGAGCTGGCCGAGGTTCCGTCGGCGGGCGACGCCGAGGCCGCGCCGGACGCGACGGCGGACGTCGCCGCGGTGAGCTGCCCGGCGGGCCGGTCGGCGTGCGGAGGCGCGTGCTTCGACCTCCGCAGCGATCCCGTCCGCTGCGGCGCGTGCAACTGGCCGTGCCCGCCCTTCTATGCCTGCAACGCGGGCCGGTGCGTCGCGCGGTGTGACGCGTCGGCGTGCGCCTTGAACCACGTGCGGGTGCCCGAGTGTCGGAGCGGCGAGTGCGCGGTTGGCGAGTGCGCCCCGGGCTACGGCGACTGCAATGGCGTCGCCGCCGACGGCTGCGAGACGCGGATCAACGGTAACGACCCGGCCCACTGCGGCGCGTGTGGATCGCGCTGCGACGCCCCCCGAGCCGCGACCGCCTGTGTCGGCGGCGCCTGCGCCCTCGTGACCTGCGCCGCGGGGTACGCCGACTGCGACGGACTCGTGGCCAGCGGGTGCGAGGTCCGCGTAGCCGACGACGTCCTCAACTGCGGCGCCTGCGGCTCGCGCTGCGGCAACGCGCACGCCACCCCCGCCTGCGTCGCCGGCGCGTGTGCGCTGCTCTCCTGCAACCCGAGCTACGCGAACTGCGACGGGGCGATCGGCAACGGCTGCGAAGCCGACCTCTCCTCGGTCAGCCACTGCGGCGGCTGCGGGATCGTCTGTCCGGCTCCGGCGCACGCGACGCCCCGGTGCACGACGTCGGCGTGCGGCTACGAGTGCGACCCGGGCTTCGTGCGGGAGGGCGCCGGGTGCCGCGCGTGGCCCCGGCCGGTCGCGCCCCTCTCGACATCGACCGTGACCTCGCACCGCCCGACGCTCCGCTGGGCGCTCGCTGAAGGCGACGGCGCCCGCGTCGAGCTGTGCCGCGACCGGGCGCTCACCGCCGGGTGCGTGCGCCCGGATGTCGAAGGGACAAGCTTCCGGCCGGCGGCCGACCTCGCACCGGGCGAGTGGTTCTGGCGACTGACCCTCCGGGACGGCGGCGTGACGTCCATCGCGAGCGGCCCGACGTGGCAGTTCACCGTCGGCGCCCGCTCGACGGCCGTCGACAGCGCGTGGGGAGCCACGCCCGACTACAACGCCGACGGCTACGCCGATGTGGTCGTGGACGACGTGTTTGATAGTGAGATTCGGGTCTTCGCGGGGTCCGCCGATCGACCGGTGCTGTACTCGACCCTCGGCGTCGGGTCGGCCGGGACGGAACGCCCCAATGCCTCGTGGATCCTCGGGATCGGCGACGTCAACGGTGACGGGCGCTGGGACTTCGCGGAGTCGGTGAACCGGGGAATCTATGTGCATTCCGGAGGCGAAGCCGTCGGAGCCGAGCCACGGTTCATTCCGACCGGCGCACGCAGCGAACGATTCGTGGTGGGCGTTGGCGACGTCAACGGCGACGGCTACGCCGACCTGCTCGCGGACGCGGGCGGGGGCGCGACCGCTCTCTACCAAGGGGGTCGCGGCGGACTCCCGACAAGCCCCACCGCGGTCATTCCAGAGCCCGACGGACCTGCGGTCGGCTCGACCACGATCGCGGCGCTCGGCGACGTCAATGGCGATGGCTTCGCCGACGTGGCGCTCGGACCGGGAAGCGCCGAGAGCCCGGCGCGCCTCACGTACCTCTACCTGGGCGGCCCCGCGGGCCTCCGCCCGTCGTCATCGTACCGATGTTCGGGGGCTGCCACGACCGGCTGCAACGTGCGGGTCGAGGCCCTCGGCGACGTCAACGGCGACGGCTATGCCGACGTCGGCGTCAGGTCCACCGGGCCCCGTTTCGACCAGCTCTCCATCGACGTCTCCTTCGGCGGGGCGACGGGGCCGACGCGGTCTCCCGCGGCCTTCGGTACGACCGACACCAGCACGCACCAGATCGTCGGTGCGATCGATCGCGCCGGCGACGTCGACGGCGACGGCTATGACGATATCCTGCTGAGCCGCGGGGCAGGTCTGGCGCTCCACCGCGGAAGTGCGACGGGCACGGAGGCGACGTCCACCGCCCTACTCACGTTCAGCAGGGCGTATGCGGGCGCGACCCGGGGGTGTACGGGCCGCGGCCTCGGTGACATCGACGGCGATCACTTCGGCGACATCGCCATGATCTGCGCCTACCGCACAGATTACTTTCCGAGCTCTCCGGAGGTCCTGGCGTTTAGCGTGACGGTCTACCGCGGAGGCGTGGGCGGTCTGTCCTGGGAGCGGAGCGCCGAACTCAGCCTCGCTCCAGCTTCCTATTGGGGCTTGTCCGTCGCCAGTCGGTTCTGACTTCGATCGCCCCGCTCGCCCCTCCCCTGAACCCCCCTCACGGCGTCGGGCTGCGCGGCGGTGCGTAGCCCGACATGATCCTCGCGGCGGCGCGGGGCATCCCGTTGCGCTGCGCGTAGCCCGCGACGGCGTTGCGCCACTCGCGCTCGTCGCGCGCGACCCGCAGCAGCGCGTGCATGCGCCGCTGACGCTCGTCGGCCGGGAGCGTCTCCTCGGCCTCCACCGCCGGGTGCTCCCACTCGTTCGGGAATCTCCGGATCGCCTCGTACGCGAGCGCCGCGTGCCACGCCGCCTCGTCGGCGCGCCCGACGCTGTCGAGCAGGCCCGCGTAGCGGAAGTGGTTGTGCGCCGACGCCGGGCAGGCCGCGACCCCGTGGGCGTAGAGCGTGGCGTCGTCGCGCCAGCGGGTGGAGAGGTACGCGCCGGTCGCGACGTGCAGCGCCACCAGCGCGCCGACGAGGGCCCGGCGCGCGCCGCCCGCCTGCCACCACGCGAGCAGCGGCGGCGCGAGGGCGAGCGCCGCGAAGCACGTCGGCGCCAGGAAGAAGCGGTCGGCCATCGCTTCGGGAACCGTCCACGCGAGGCCGGTGTACATGGCGCCGGT
>JAQBQI010000547.1 GCA_028287085.1 Myxococcaceae bacterium | reverse complement strand
CGCGCGCGAGCTGGCCGAAGGCGTAGTCGGGAGTGACGCTGACGACGAAGTCATCATCGGACATCGGGGGGGAGCCTCTTCGTTGAAGGGAGAGAAAGGAGACGGACGCGAGGGCCCCGAAGGCAGGAGTCGAACCTGCGCCCAGCCGGTAGGAAGCCGGCCGCTCTGCCACTGAGCTACTTCAGGATGACGGGTCGGTGACGGATCGAGACGCCGCGGTCGCCGCGAGTCTGACAGGAATGAAGGGGAGATGATTCGATATCACGGCGCGCGCGCGCCCCGCAACGCCGCCGCCCGGCGCGACTCGATGAGGGCGGCGATGATCCGCGCGGCGACGAGTCCCGGCGCGACGAAGAGCAGCCCGAGGCGCAGCCCGTAGAGCGCCAGCGCGGCGACGAGCGCCAGCGCCGCCCCGGGGCCCGAGGGAGAGAGCAGCCGCTCGACGAGGCCCGCCGCGGCGAGCGCGCGGGCCAGCGCCTCGTGCGCTGCGATGGCGACGAGCAGCGCCGCGGCCTGCTTCGCGGCGTGCGTCACCGGGCCCTCGCGCTGAGCATCGCGAGGAGGATGGCGTTGCCGATGGGTCCGCCGGCGACGAAGGGGCGACCGGTGCCGCGCGCGACGGGCACGCCGAAGAGCGACGCCGTGCGGTAGAGCGAGCGGAAGAACGCGCGGTCGCCCCGCTGCCGCGCCGACGCGAGCGCGAAGCCCGTGGCCGAGACCGACACGCCCAGCACCACCGGTCCGGAGTCGACGTCGCCCGCGCCGGAGCTGCCGCCGGGGTACTCGGCCACACCGCCGAAGCCCGCGAAGGAGCGATGCCCGTGGCGGGCGACGGCGGCGCCGAGCTCGCGCCCGAGCGACGCGTCGGCGAAGGAGAGGAAGTACGCCGAGAGGGCCGTTCCGGAGCCGCGCGGCGGGGACAGCCAACGCCCGGTGGCGGGGTCGACCGACTGGATGAGGTAGCCCGAGGCGGGGTCGGTGTAGCGCGTGCGGTACACGGTCGCCATGCGGGCGAGCAGGGCGCGGCGGTCGGTTCCGGTGAGCCGGGCGTGCTGCCCGACGGCGCCGACCATCGCGGCCATGTCGCAGGGGTAGGCCTCGCCGGGGTAGGTCTCGACCACGCCCGCGGGCGCGCGCTCGAGGCGGCGGGCGAGGGCCGCGACGAGGCGGTCGTGCAGGGCGGCGTGCGGCGTGGCGGGGTCGACCTCGCGCAGCGCGCCGAGGGCGAGCGCGACGTAGCCGAGGTAGGCGTGGCCCTGGTCGCCGTCGAGGTGCTCGAGCCCGGCGCCGCCCCAGGCCTGCGTGCCGAAGGCGAAGGTCGACGGGCGCAGCAGGTGGTCGACGGCGGCGCGCACGGCGGGCAGGTAGCGGGCGCGCGCCTCGGGGTGCGCGACGATCACCTGCGAGAGACCGAGCGCGGCCATCTGCGAGGTGACGAGGGCCCACTCGCCGTCGAAGCGGGTCGAGCCCGTGTGGAAGGCGCCAGCGCCGGGATCGCGGGCGACGTCGTCGGCGACCGCGCGGGCGAGCGCGTGTTGCGCGGCGGCGTCGCCGTCGAAGAGGGCGTCGGCGTCGCGGCCGACGAGCGCGCGCGGGACGACGGCGCCCGTGGCGAGCACGCACGCGAGCGTGAGGGCGCGGCGCCAGCGTGGGGCCATCGCGTCGGTGCCACGGCGGTGCGACATTGGCCGCAATGGGCACTCCGAAGACGCCGCGAATCAAGCGGCGACGGGCCCTTGGTCGCGCCCGCCGCCCCGGTGCTAGCTTCGAGCGCGATGGGCGACGCACGCAAGCTCCACGCTCCCGGTCCCTTCCGCACCGACCAGCTGCGCTCGGGTGACCCCTACGAGCTCTCCGAGGGGCACCCGGTGTACTGCGCCCCGACGGGCCGCGACGGCAGCGGGCCCAACGGGCTCGGCTTCGCGGTGCTCGACAGCGACCCCGCGGTGCGCAACGCGGGCGTCGACGCGGGCATCGCGATCGGCAAGAACACCCTGCGCGCGCCCGACGTGGCGGTGAACCTCGAGCACGACGGCGGCACCTGGGCGACCAGCGCGCCGCTGGCGCTGGAGTACGCGGGCCGCGGCCAGGACGAGGCCGAGCTCACGACGAAGATCGCCGAGCTGCTCGCGGCGGGCACCCGCTGGGTGTGGGTGATGCGGCTGGTGGGTCCGCGGCGCGTCGAGGTGCACGAGGCGGGCGCGCCAGTACGGGTGGTCAACGTCGACGGCGAGCTCACCGCGCCGGGCGTGCTGGCGCTGCCGGTGCCCGTGCGGGCGCTGTTCGAGCGCGACGCGGCGCACGAGACGACGCTGCGCAACCTGCTCTCCGCGCGGGGGTACACCTCGCTCGAAGCGCTGCGCGAAGAGGGCCGCGAAGAGGGCCGCGAAGAGGGCCTCGCCCCGCTGGTTCGGCAGTTCGAGAGGCGCCTCTCCCGTGCGCTCGACGACGCCGAACGCGAGACCCTCCGGCGGCGCCTCGTCACGCTGGGCCCCGAGCGCCTCGGCGACGTGGTGCTCGACCTCGACACCGCCGCGCTCGCCGCGTGGATCGCCGACCCCGACCCTCGCTGACCGGCCGCTGATCGACACGCGCCTGATGCTCGCGCGGGTGTCCGACCGATCGTCCGACCGCGCGCCCGCCCGCCACTCGACGCCTTCCTCGCGACCGCCGCGGGCCCGATGGGGCATCGCGCTACCGCGGGAGCGGTCGCAGCGTCGCGGTAAGGTCGATCACGGGGGGCGCGCGGTCCGTGAACCACGTCAGGGAGACGACCACGGGCAGCGGTGTCGTGGTCGGGTTGGAATACTCCGTCTGGTCACCGGAGACCGTGATCTCTCCCGTCATGCAGCCCAAGGCCCCACAGGGCGGCCGCACCTGGATGGTGATCGAGTGGTTGTAGTTCGTGTCGTACTCGACGGCGGCGAGGAGCGCGGAGCGCGGCGGAATCGTGATCGAGTAGTAGAGCGCGAGCGTGCCGGGTAGCTCGGACCCGTCGAGGCATGAGCGGAGGCTTCCGGTCGAGGTGCCGAGGTTCTGTCTGCGGAGGGTGACGCCGGGGGTGAGCGGCGTGGCGGTAGCGCAGGTGCTGTTGGTGGCGGGCGCGAGGAGATGGGCCGAGACGGTCGTGGTCTCCGCGGTGCCGTCTGGGCGGTTGACGGGAAGCACCCCCACGACCACCGTGCGCGGCCCGCCCGTCTCGTTGCGGTACCGAACCGTCGGGGGGTCGGAGGCGTCATAGGTGCTGCCGAGGCACTCGGTCGCGCCACTACAGCCTGGCAGTACGAAGACCCCGAAGCGCGAGCTCGCGTCGCCCTCCCACGAGGTGCCGACCGCCATGATCGCGCCCGCCGGGACCGTCATCCGATACCAACGCGTCGACCACGGGGGATGACTCCCGCCCCTGCAATTCAGGGGGATCGTCGATTGCGCCGGGCCGAAGCGCTGCCCCGTGAGCACGTCCCCGTCGCGCAGCTCCGTCGCCGTCGCGCAGGTCACGCCCGACACCTCCTCGACCACCGGGACGTCGGGGCGATCCTCCGCCGGAACGCCCGCGTCATCAGGCACCGTGAGGTCGGGGCGCGCGAGCCCGTCGTCCGTCGCGACGCCCGCGTCGACGGGGGCGCTGCGGTCGACGAAGCCCGCGTCCATCGGCGGAGCCTCGGTCGCGCTCGCCGTGCTGCCGCAGCCCGCGAGGAGCAGCGCCCCGATCATCCGGCCGAACCACGGTCTCGCACGCTCCATCGTCGGCCTCCTGTCACGCCACCGGGAGCTCACCATCGTATCAGGGCCAGGCTTCAGCCCGAACGGTGGATGGGCGCTCCGACGCACGGGCCCGTCGAGGTGAAGCGAGGCAAACCGGCGCCCGCGCGGGCGAGGCGGGCGACCATCGCGTCGGTGCCACGACGATGCCACATTGGCCGCAATGGGCACCCCGACGACGCCGCGCATCAAGCTCCAACGCGCCGACCGGCCGCCCCGCGGGGTGACGCGCGACCTCTACCTCGTGTGGCGCGCGCCGCGGGTGGGGATGAGCAACGCGCAGCGGCTGACCAACCCGGTGTGGTCGTGGCTGGCGGGGCGCCGCGAGCTCAACGCCTGGATGGCCAATCAGCACTTCCGCGGACCCTCGTCGATGCTCGTCGGACCGGGCTGGTGCGGCAGCCGCTTCGGGCAGAGCACCACCGCCCTCCCCGACGGCCGCGCCGTCTCCATCGGCGGCGAACACGAGGACTACTACGACCCGGATTTCTACATCTACAACGACGTCCACGTCGCGTCGGCGGAGGACCCGATCGAGGTCTACGGCTACCCCACCGAAGACTTCCCCCCGACCGACTTCCACACCGCCACGCTCGCGGGCGGGCGCATCTGGATCATCGGCTGCCTCGGCTACGCCCCGCACCGCCGCCCGGGCGAGACGCCGGTCTTCGCGCTCGACACCAACAGCCTGACCATCGGGCGCGTCGCCACGACGGGCGACAAGCCCGGCTGGATCTTCCGGCACGCCGCCGAGCTCTCGCCCGACGGGGCGTCGATCACGGTGCGCGGCGGCGAGCGTGTCGGCGACGACCACACGATCCTCGCGAACATCGACGACTGGTCGCTCGACCTGGCGAGCCTCGCGTGGACGCGCCTCACCGACCGCCGCTGGCCCCTCTTCGCGCTGGCCCGCGCGGACGGCGGCCGCAACACGCTGCAGTCGCTCTGGCTGATGTCCTTCAACAGCGGTCGGCAGACCGACTACGACCGCGAGCAGGTGAGCGCGCACACGGCGAAGCACGGGTGGACGCCCGACTTCGCGCTGTACGCCGCGCGCTACGCGCCGCCCGTCGCGCACGCGGTCCAGCCGTGGGACGAGGTCGAGCCGGTGTCGACGACGCGCGTGACGATCGACGGCGTGACGGTGCGCTACAGCGAGGAGGGCGCGCGCGTGCTGCTGAGCGTCGAGGGCGCGCTCGCGGCGGAGACGATCGACGCCGTGGTGGAGGACGCGCGGCGCAAGCTCGGGGCGCTGGAGCACTGCGAGTACGTGGCGAGCCGGCTGCGCTGACGGAGGCAGCGGGGGCCCTGAAGGCAGGGGTCGAACCTGCGCCCGGCCGGACTCAAGCCGGCTGCTCTACCGCTGAGCTACTTCAGGAGACGAAGCCAGTGGGGTCGACGGGAGAGTACGCCCGGAGCGCCGATGCTGGCGACGGGCGCCTGCGAGCAGCCCTCCGGGGAGAGCGCGGGCGCCGAGACGGCGCCGGCGGTCGCGGCGAGCAGCCGATGGCCATGGACTCGAGGTTGCTGGCCATGCCGAAGCTGAAGGGGCGCGGGCTGTCGAGAAGAAGTCGCGCGATGATCCGTGGAGGCGGCGAAACGAGACGCGGGTCTCGACCGTGGCGCCCGGAGGTCGCCATGCTGCGTCCCATGCGTCGTGCGTTGTTGCTCTCCCTGCTCTGCGCGGCCTGCGCGTCCAGGAAACCCGCGGGGGACGGCGGGGCGTCGATCTTCATCGACGCCACGGGGGCCGTGGAGCTCGGCTGGCGGATTCGCGTCCTGCTCGGCCCCCCGCGCGCGCTGACGCCCGGCGCCGGCTTCGCGGTGCGCGCGGAGAACGCCGCGGGGCAGGTCTTCGAGCGGACCACCGGCGCCGACGGCGTGGTCGCCCTCGGCGTCGCCCAGGCCGACGGACCCTGGGACGTCACCGTGGCCCGCGCGGGCTGCCTGGCGGTGTCGATCCTCGGCCTCACCGGGGACTTCGACGGCAACGTCCATTCGGAGTGCGGGCCCCCCGAGCCGCTCCCCCGCGAGCACGCCCACACGCTCTTCATCGGCGTCGCGGGCTTCCCCGAGCTCGCCCTCGCCAACGCCCCGACGCTCTGCCTGCCAGGCTTCCTCCAGGGCGACACGCCCGACCGGGTGCGCGTGGATTTCGAGCACCGCCCCGGGGTCCCTCCCGGCGAGCTCTGGGCGGTGCAGTTCGAGACCATGGCCCGCGGCGCGCGGCCGCTGAACATCGCCCGCTTCCCGGCGCCGCCGCTCCCCGACCGCGACGTCACGGCGACCATCGCCCTGCCCGACCCGCCCGTCCCGGTCGTGCGGTCGCGGGTGACGGTGGAGTTCCCGACCGAGGGTCTCCTCACGGCACGGAGCGCCGGCCAGACCGGCGGCTCCGCGAGCGTGTATCGCCTGGTGCCCTTCAACGGCGACCTGCACACCTGCCCGGTGGGCCGCGCCCTCTGGACGGCGCCCGACGCCGCGGGACACGGCACCCTCACGATCGACGCCTTCGCCGCGCCCTTCGCGCCGGAGGCCGCGAGCGTCGCGTTCGACGACGCCCCGGACGCCGCCGTGAGCGGCGGCGTGCAGGTGCGCGACCTCACCGACGGCGCCGTCGTCCGGCTCGCCCCGGTGCGCGCGCTGCGGGTGAACGCCGCCTCCCCCGCGGGCGTGAGCTTCTCGGTCGACGCGCCCGGGTACTCCTCGGCGTCGTTCCGCGCCTTCGTGACGGCCCCGAACATCCACGGCGCCTGGGTGGGCTACGCGGCCCCCGGCGCCTCGCTCGACGGCCGTCGGCTGCCGCACCTGCCCACCGGCATCTCGCGGAGCGACCTCACCTACGGCTTCGGGCAGAGCGACGTGTTCGCCGCGACGGTGTGCGTCGCGAGCCGCCGACCGGGCAGCCGGGCGCCGTGGGCGCCCGCGAGCGACGACCCCGACGTGACGGTGTGCTCGACGCCGTCGGCTCCGCTGCCGCGCTGAGGTCCGTGCGGGTCGAGCGCGGCGCGGCTACAGCCCGCCCACCGCCGCGGCCGTCGCACCGTCACCGCCGACGTTCCCCCGCCCGAGCTGGCCGTTCAGGTTGCTGCCCCAGCAGAGCACGGCGCCGTCGTCCCGCAGCGCGCACGAGAACCCGAAGCCCGTGGCCACCGCGACGGCCCGCTCGACCCCCGCTGCCACGACGGGGGCGAGGCGGTCGCCGGTGGTCCCGTCGCCGAGCTGTCCGTTGGTGTTGTCGCCCCAGCAGCGCGTCAGCCCCCCGCGCGACACCGCGCACGAGTGCCTGTCCCCGGCGCCGACCGCCGTCGCCGAGTCGACCCCCGCCACGACGGTCGGCGTGGCGCGGTCGGTCGTCGTCCCGTCGCCGAGCTGCCCGTCGGCATTCGCGCCCCAGCAGAGCACCGGCCCCGACGCGCGCACCGCGCACGAGTGGCCGAGCCCCGTCGAGACCGCGGTCGCGTCGGTGATCCCGGCGACCTCGACGGGCGTGGCGCTGCCCGCGCGCTGGCCGTGGCCCAGCTGCCCCTGGGCGCCGCTGCCCCAGCACACCACGCGGCCGTTCGAGCGCACGCCGCAGGTGTGGTTGGGCCCGGCTTCGATCTGCTGGAGGTCGGTGACGCCCGCCACCGCGACGGCCGTCGGGTGGCGCGCGTTGGTCCCGTCGCCGAGCTGGCCGTCGGTGTTGGTGCCCCAGCACGAGGCCGCGCCGCTGCGCCGCACGACGCACGAGTGGCCGTCGCCGACCGCGACCGCGACCGCGTCGTCGACGCCCTGCGCCGGCACCGGCGTGGCCTGGTCGACCAGCATCCCGTTGCCGATCTGCCCGCTGCGGCCGACGCCCCAGCACCACGCCGTGCCGTCGGCCTTCACCGCGCAGCCGTGGAACCTCCCCACCGCCACGTCGACCACGCCGGTGAGGCCCATGATGTTGGTGGGCGTCGAGCGGGTGTCGCGCGTGCCGTCGGCGATCATGCCGTTGTTGTTGGCGCCCCAGCACGCGGCCGTGCCGTTCGCTCGCCGCGCGCAGATGGTCTGCGACGTCGCCGCGAGGCGGACGCCCATGCCGTCGCCGAGCTCGACCCCACCGCCGTCCTGGCCGCAGTCGCCCCCGGCGGCGTCGGCGCATGACCCGCCCGCGTCGGCGCACGCGCAGGCCCCCAGCGTGCCGTCGCGGGCGCATACCTGCACGCTCGCGGCGCCGCCGGGGCACGCGCACGCGACCTGCGCGCCGGGCGTGCAGAGCGGCGGGGCGCCGAGGTCCGTCGGCGCCGAGGCGTCCGCGGGAGGAGCCGTCGCCCCGCCGGGTGATTGGGCCGAGCACGCCGCGGAGAGGAGGGAGAGGGAGAGGAGCAGTGGGCGCATCGACCGCGACACTATCAGCAGCGTCGGGCGGCGGCCCAAGTGAGCGGAGCTCTACCGAGGGGTCAGGCGCGCGGCTGCGCGGAGAGGCTCAACGACCCGACGTTGAACGGTGGTGGCGAACGCGGGCGCCACGTCGCGGACACGCGACCGACCGACGTAGGTGGCGGGGTGAGCGGGCCTTCCGAAGCCACGAACCATCGCCGGGAACGGGCCAACCATCGTCGGGAACGGGCGAAGCAATGGTGGGAACGAGCGAAGCAATGGCGGGAGCGGGCGAAGCATCGTCGGGAGCGGGCCAACCCGCGCTACCGGACGGGTGAAGGCGCTTGACGAGGCGCGCGAACGCGCTCGACGATCGGACACCACAGGAGGACCAAGGCATGGCGAAGGCGAAGACGGCGACACCCGCACGGTCTGCAACCACGAAGGCCCCGACGAAGGACGCCGGCGGGGACGCGGGTAAGGGCGCCGAGACGAAGAGTGCAAAGAACCCCAACGGGAACGTGCTGGATCTCGCTCTCCACGCGGCGACGCTGGCGGGGACGGTACGGGCGAACCTGGCGGGATTGTCGACCGCGAAGGTGTTCGCAGACGACGCGGCGAGGCTCGAGGCGGGGGCCGCCGAGCTGCGCGCGAAGGAGACCGCGTGGATCGCCGCCGACGAGGCGTCCGCGCCGGGGACGGTCGCCAGGGCCCGCGTCGCGCTGCGGGCGAGCCGCGACGCCCTGTATGGCGACATCGCGGCCTACGTCGACGACCCCGACGGGTCGGTGGCGGCGGAGCTGAAGAGCATCGGGGGGGTGCAGAATGACGACGATCTGGAGTCCGACGTGGGGCGGCTCGTCGTGCTCGCCCGCAAGCACGCCGCCAACCTCGCCGGAACCGAGCTGACCCCCGCGCTGGTCGAGCAGGCCGGGGTGAATCTCCAGGCCTTCGAGACGGCGCGGCGCGGGGCGGCGGGGGCGACCGGACGGACGAAGGCGGAGCTCGTGGCGGCGGCCCACGCGGCGGCGGCGGCGCGCAACGCGGCGTACTGGGCCTCGATCAACTGGTGTGCAAGCGGGGACGGCGGCGGTTTCGGAAGGATCCGAGGGTACAGGGCGGGTTTGCGGCGTTCTCGACGGAGCGGAAGCGGGGCGTGAAGAAGGCCGCGACGACGCGACGGAAGAAGGGGAAGGAGAAGCAGGGGGCGAAGGAGGGGGAGAAGTAGGCGGCGACAGGCGTCGGGCGAAAGAGCACCGGTGGCGAGATGGCGTCGAGGTGGGCCGTGTTGGTGGGCGGCAGCGCAGGGAAGCGGGTTGTTAGGGAGTTAGGCAGCGGTGGGCTAATGAGTGGAATATGGGGATATGGAGCCAGCTGGCTGCTTAACAGGTCGTTGGGCAGGCGCTAGGCGAGCGGAGGAAAAGCCGCATGTCGATCGAGCTCCGGAGCGAAAGTTCGGAGGCGAGAATCGTGAGAAACGGCTCGCTAACGACCTGCCATGGATAGTCAACCAGGCAATAGCCGAACCGACGAGAACTTCGTGGGATCTTTAGATGCAAGGAGCGCGACTTGAGCGACGACAAATCAACCGGAGGTCAGAATGCTGAAGAGCAGCGAATCATTCTCCCTCCTGGAGACACGAAACCGCTGGATGCAGAGGCGCTCTCGACGTTGTTGTTCAGTGCGCTTCATCGGACGCACGCCGACCTGCTGACGAACGAGTACGTTCCTGATCACAGCAAACTCATTTACCGGCACGTCGGAGGCGACTACCGCGAGGATCAGCTCTCTGCACCAAATTACTATAAGCCGGTTCTCATGCAGATCTTTGACAGAGTTTGGAACACCCCCGAATTCTCGACGTTCGTGGATTACCTTTGGGAGCGAGGCGCGCTCAAGGGCCAGTACTCGGGTCCATCAAAACCCCTAGACGAATGGCGCAAGAGCTTCGCGCGAACTGTCTTTGCTGATTTTGTCCACGTTCCTCTACTAAAGGCGTTTGAACGCACTGCGCGCGAGCGACTCGTTGCGACGGGCCACGTTCGTGCATGGGAGGCAGACCCAGAGCAGATCACGTTGGTTGTTCGAGATTTGGTGGATTGGTCAACCCGCAAGCAACACACGGCAACAGCCTTCTGCATGATGTGCGTAAGGCTGCCTGAGGGTGCTGACTACCAGTTCGCACCTGACATCCGCTTGCGAAACTGGTCACCTCAAGAGCGGTGTGTGTTCATGACCGAACACCATGCACGTTTTAGCAATGATCTTCGCGGAATGCCACTGGACGAAGGCACAACGGCGATCGCTGAATTCGTGACAGAAACCCCTCGAACAAGCATATGGACTTCTCCGCATCCGGCGATTGAACCGTTGCTCAGCGCCGTCGATCTCCTTAAGTGGTCTATGTTTGTGGCGCTGAAAGAACTCAATCCCGTTGCCGAAGGTATCTGCATTATCCAGGGCCGAAACGGCATAATATATGATACCGTCCATCGCGGGCCGGAGTACTTCGCATTCCCAGTCTTGATCGATGAGGAGGCCTTTGGGAAATGCAAAAGCCTCGTAACGCGCTTTCGCGCAGTAGAAAAGACAACAAATGACGTCTCGATGGCGCTCTGGCATTTCGGCCGAGCGTGCACCGCTCATTTGGAAAGAGACGTGTTGCTGGAGGCGGCGATAGGCCTGGAACTTCTTGTCGCGTCGGGACCAGGGGAAAACTCGTACCGATTCCGTCTCCACGGAGCTTCGCTGCTCACCGAACCTGGGACTTCCGGCACAGAGGTTCATGAGAAGCTGAAAAAGATCTACGAGCAGCGTAGCAAGGCAGCCCATGGCAACGCCAAGGGGGGCGCCTCTCCGTTAGCGCGAGACGCTCGCAGATTGCTAGCTCGGGCGATCTATGCAGTGATTACGCTCGTCGAGACAAAGCAACTTGACGTCTCAAAGGGAGTCGCAGCGGGCGTTCAACAGCTTGTGCTGAGGAAAGCTACTGTAGCTATACAAGAAATTCCACCACATGAAGCACCAAAGCGAGGGAACGAGAGATTCTCGGTATGACGGCGAATACAAACATCAATGACGCGAGCAGCGCTGGCAGGTCCGACGCCACTCCTCGCGGAATGCGGCGTGCCCAACAAGCCGATGGTGCCGACCGCTCCCGCTTCACCCGCTGCCAACCCACTCTCCCCGCTGCGGCGGCACATCGGCCAGCCGTTAGACGGGTCAAATCACGGAGAAACGGCAATGGGATACTTGCGGCTGGACGATCCGGTCTTCGACCGTCAGGTTTCGCTCCGCGACGCGTACAAGATTCTCGAAGCATTCGTCGTGCAATACAATGAGCGCGGGGAGTCCTCCACCGTCAGCCTGATGTCGGATATCGGTGTATCGGCCGACGGCACGCCGAGTGATCCAGCACAGATCCGTGACTTCGTTCGTGTTGCAGCAAATCTTCTTGGTGATGATGTGCTGCTCGCGGTCGCTTCTGGAAGCAGCGCTGGCTAAGGCGATGTTGGGCCTGAGCAGCGGATGAGCAGATGGCCGGTCACGAAATCCGAGCGCGCCGGGAGCGTTCGCACACGGCGTGAAGCTACAATGGTACGAGCAAATTTTCGCAAGTTGAGGTAATCAGCGAATGCTGGCGTCGGTAACTTCCAGCAGGATCAGCGTGAGCCGACAGAAAGTGTGAGGTCAAAGGCAGATGACAATGGACAACTCAACACCGTGGCACTACGCGGTGAACGGTCGGCAACTCGGGCCGGTTGAATGGCAGGCTCTCGTAGAACTCGCCCAGACTGGAGCGGTCACTCCAGAAACTCCGGTCTGGGGCGGCGAGGGTGACTGGCGCCCCGCGGGGCAAACTGCCTTGGCGGCTGTATTCGCAGCATCCAGGGCACCTGGGCCGCCACCACTTACCGGCAACTACGTAAACAACACGTTCGCGTGGGCCATTGTTCCTGTTCCGCTTGTTGGTGCTGTCGCGGACGCAGTAGTGGGCACCTCGAACGCCGGAGGCGTTACCACCTGGCTCTGCATTGGCCTGAACGTCATGTTTTGCATACTCGACGCGGGTCGTCTCAAGGCCGCTGGGCATCCCGCGCCACCGGGATCGTGGGCGCTCATTGTTCCGGTTTATCTTTGGAAGCGCGCAACCATGCTGAGGCAGAAGAGGACGATCTTCGCTGCGTGGTGCGCAGTGTTTGTGTCCTCTATTCTCCTCACCCTGGCGCTGGCAGGGCCTGAAACGAAGGCTTTCGTTCAGTGCAATCCGACCAACGACTCGTTCTCCTGCGCCGTCATTCATCAGCAAGGCTCGAGCACGGTCAACGTCTGTTGGGATGTAGTGATGGCATGCGGAGCGGGCGTTAGGGCCGTCGGCCATGCCTGTCAGGTGGTCACGCCTCAACAGACCGTAACCCGCGTGATCCCCGAGAGCGAGGTCCAAAATCTCGCTCAGTGCCGTGCCGCGACCGCGATCACGATCGAGAACCTCATCGTTACTCCGCAGTAACTGCGATGACGATGAGGAAGCGCCGACCTGCCTCAATCTGCAAGCATCTCGACGCCACTCACGCCGGGCCCAACAAGCCGATGGTGCCGACCGCCCCCACTTCACCCACTACCAACCCGCCGCGCCCGCTGCGGCAGCACACCGGCCAGCCGTTCGGCACCTTCGGTCGGGTGCTGCCCGAAGGCCCCTCGAGCCGCGATCATCTCGCGTGCCCCGACGTTGGGCGAAGGCAACTGCCTCGCGGCCGCCCACGCCCGCAGTGACCGCCTCGCGCCTACGCCCTACGCCCACGCTTCAGCGATCCTCCGGAGCGTTTCGATGCTCCGCGAGAAGGTGACTGTTGGCGTGAGCGGGCGCGTCCCTCTGTGTCGCTTCGGGTGAGTCCCCCGCCGGGCCTTCGGCCCGTCTCGCGGAGCGACGAAACTCCGCGGAGGATCGCTGGAACGTGAGCGGGCGCGGCCCTCCGCTTCGCTCCGGGCGAGGCCGTCACGGGCGACGTGGGCGGGCGCTCCCCAACGCCCGCCGCTCCTGCAGTCATCCTCGCGAGGCCACCGCCCCCCCGACGCCCCCTTGCGGTTCAGCTCACTTGAGCGGCAGCCCGAAGGCCAGGTGGAACGGGATCCCCGCCAGGTCGGCCCGCGCGCTCACCGACAGCACCACGCTGCGCTGCTCGCCCTGCGTCACCACCTGCGCCTCCAACCTCGCCGCCTCCTGCGCCGTCGGGAACAGGAACACCGCCGCCGCCTGCTCGAACATCAGCTTCACCTCGGGCTCCTCGGCGCCCGGCGGGAGCTGCGCCAGCACCCAGCGCGCGAAGCGCACCACGCGCCCCGTCAGCACCTGCGCCGACAGCGGCACCAGGTCGTCGCCCTTCCGCGCCGTCGGCATCGACGACAGGATGATCGCGTCGCTGTTCTTCCCGCTCCCGAGCCCGATGATGCCGAGCTCGGCCAGCCGGCTCTGCGCCCTGATCGAATAGAACGCCTCGGTCGGCACCAGGTTGCCCGCGTCGCGCCCCGTCGGCAGCTCGTACGAGCCGGCCGCCTTGAGCGCCCCCGTCGGCCCCACGATGCGCGCGAAGGCCCCGCTCTTGTGGTAGCTCGCCGACAGCATCGCCCCGAGCGCCGCCACCGGCGACCCGAACACCACCCGCCGCGCCGCGCCGCTGCCCTCGGTGCGCACCACGGGGCGGTTGCTCACCACCGCCAGCCAGCGCGAGGCCTCGTCGGCCCGCAGCTCCTTCCACGCCGCCGGCAGCGCGCCGTCGTCGTCCTCGATGCGCGCCGACACCGCGAAGGCGTCCTTCTGCCCGAAGAGCGCGTGCGTCACGCCCGCCACCACGGGGATGTCGTTGTCCGCGCCGAGGTTGGCCAGCTCCTGGAGCTTCGCCGGATCGTCGACCGCGTCGAGCACGAAGATCGCGTCGGGCGCCTCGTCTTCGGGCACCTCGGGGAGCGCCGCGCGCACCGCGTCGACGACCCCGTCGGGCGCCACGTCGATGACCTCCACGGCCATGCCCGCGTTCTCGGGGCACTGGTCGACGAGGAGCTTCAGCCCCCGCCACGCCGACTCGAGGCGCGACACCTCGGGCGAGCGCAGCAGGTCGAGCGCCGTGCCGAAGACCTCGGCTTCGATGACGTCGCGCGCGCTGCGCCCCGCGGCGGGCTGCGTCGCCGTCGTCGACGGCCCGCGCATCGCCTTGAGGAAGCTGCCCACCGCCGTGCCCGCCGAGGCCGGCGCGAGC
>JAQBQI010000527.1 GCA_028287085.1 Myxococcaceae bacterium | reverse complement strand
CGCGCCCGCGAAGCCCGCGGCCCCGGCGCCCGCGGCGGCCAACGCCGACGGCGACCCGGCGCTCGAGGAGGCCCTCGACGCCCTCCGGCCCGACCACGCCGTGACCGTCGCGCTGCGCGCCATCCAGCGCGCGGCCGGCGAGCGCAGCACCGCCGAGTGGCTGCGCCTCGCCGTCGGCGCCCAGAGCGCCCACGAGCGGGGCACGCTGCTCGAGTGGTACGACCGCGCCCTCGCCACGCCCCGCCGCGCCGACCGCCCCGGCGTGCTGCGCCCGGTCGGCTCGAGCCCGCGCCCCAGGGCCGCCGACCGCACCTAGTCGGTCATATCCTGTCACGCCGCGCGACCCGCGCTTCGCCCGGGAGCTCCTGTCTGCGGGGCGTTTCGATGACGTGACATAGTCTGACACATGGGCGTTGCGCGCGGGGGCGCGGCGACCCGGCGCGACCTATCCTGCTCTGCGTATGGACGAGCGAACGAAGCGCGCTGTGAACGACACCACGACGGCCCCGTCGCCCTCGTCGACCGGAGGAGTGCATCCCATGAGCAATATTGCTGACAACGCCACCTACGACGCCACCTACGACGAGCGCCGGGTCGAGTCCTCGCAGGAGCTCGACGAGCTCGTGCGGCTCCGGGCCGAGCTCAGCTACGCCGACTGGAAGGCCCACCCCCGCTTCAAGAAGGAGCGGGTGCTCCGCGAGGCGCAGCGCAAGTGGGGCGTGCCCGCGGTCGAGGCGCTGTTCTGGTCGGGGCTGCTGCCGGCCAACGACGTGCTGCCCGACGCGGCCAACGAGGCCTCGCTCGCGGGCGACATGGAGTTCGAGGCCTTCTGCGACGCGCGCACCGAGGCCTTCGTGGCCGCGCTGGAGACGATGGAAGAGCCGTCCGAGGGCGCGGTCGACGACGACCCCGCCGCGCGGCGCAAGTGACCGACGACCAGGAGAACGACCAATGACCAACGCGAAGATTGAGAAGAACGGGACGGCGGCCAAGGGATCGGGCGAGCGCGCCGACTACGAGGTCGACACGCGCACGGGCGCCAAGGTGATCGACTCGATCGTGCTGCGCGGCGACCTGTCGGGCCTGGGGCCCGCCGAGCGCGCGCGCTTCTACGTGCAGATGTGCGAGGGCCTGGGGCTCAACCCCCACGCGCAGCCCTTCGCCTTCCTGCGGCTCAACGGCAAGGAGATCCTGTACGCGACGCGCGGGGCGACCGACCAGCTCGCGGCGATGCACCGGGTGACCCGCGAGATCATCGACGGCCCGAAGGTCATCGACCTCGGCGGCACCAAGCTGGTCTACGCGGTGTGCAAGGCCTCGATGCCCAACGGGCGCTTCGAGACGGCGACCGCCACGGTGCCACTCGTCGACCCGGTCAACGTGCTGATGAAGGCCGAGACCAAGGCCAAGCGCCGCGCGACGCTGTCGCTCCTGGGGCTCGGCGTGCTCGACGAGCTCGAGATCGAGACCATTCCGACCAGCGTGCAGGAGCCCGGCGGCGGCCTCGACCTCAACCAGGTGAACCACCTGGCGGAGGCGGCCGAGGAGTCGCCGGCGAACGATCCGGCGCCCGACCCGGCGACGGCGCACCCGGCGCTGGGCGGGTTCTACGCGCGCATCGGCGAGATCGAGCTGCCGGGCGAGGCCGTCGCGGTGTGGATGAAGTACCGCGCCGAGCTGGCGCCGCTGCCGGTGGCCGACCGCGAGGCCGCGTGGCGCTCGCTCTGCAAGCGCACCGAGGAGGTCGGGCGCATGAAGAACGCGAAGGTCTGGCTGAAGAAGGCCATCGCGGAGGAAGACGCCCGCAAGGGAAACGCCGCCAACGCCGCCGATTCGCAGGCGGCGTAGGAACACTGACGGCGGGGGGTTCCGTCGAGCGCGGGGAGGGGCGATCGGGATACACTGGTCGCGACCCCCCGCCGATGAACCCTCCGCTGCTCGAGCTGCCTCATCTCCTGGAAATTGCCCACGCGCGAGCGACGCTGGCGCCGCGCTTCTACGCCATCGTCGCCGCCCTCGGCTCGCCGCGGGCGGTCTGGGAGGCCCTCCACGGCGCGGGCGTGTTCCCCGAGCCGGTCGGCCGCTACTACGCCTCGCTCCGTCGCTTCGGGATGGAGACCACCCTCGACGCGCTCTTCACCGCCGAGCGCCTGCCCGCGATCCGGCGCTTCGTCGAGGGGCCACGCGCGGTGGGCCCGCCGCGCGTGTCGGTGAGCACCCTGGCCAACCAGTTCTACTGCGAGATGCAGGTGCACCTCGCGCGCACCAACACCCTGCGTACCGAGAGCGCCGAGCTCGCGGCCGGAGCGGCGGGCCATGCCGCCTTCGAGGCCGAGGCCGAGGAGATCTCCCAGGAGGAGATCACCGAGGCGATCACCGCGGGCGAGCCCCTCGAGCTGGTCGAGATGCCCGTCACGGCGGAGATCCACGGCGTGCGGCTCGTGGGTCGGGCCGATCGCATCCACCTCGAAGGGCGGCGCGGCCGGCTGGTGCTGGAGTTCAAGTTCTCCGGGCGGCGCGAGCTCTTTCCGTCACACGTCGTGCAGGTCGAGGCCTACGGCCGGATGCTCGAGGCGATGGGCTTCCAGACCGACCGGCTGCTCTACGGGGTGGCGGTGCTGCCGCGCGGCCGGCGGGTGAGCGACGCCCTCGCGCGCAAGATCGCCGAGGCCGCCTTCGAGGTCGCCCGCGCGGGCCTGAGCGCCACCGACGCGCGCCCGCCCAGCGGCGTGCCCGATCCGCTGTCGGGGCTCACCGTGCGGCGCGTCGACGACGAGGCCTTCGGGCTGTGGGTCTTTCGCCACTCGCGCCAGCGCGTCGAGCGCGACCTCCAGTGGGCCGCCTCGTACTGGACCGGTTCGCGGCCGCCGGAGGGCACCTCGGCCCGCGGCAAGTGCCGGGCTTGTCCCTTCAATGCCGCGGAGTTGTGCGGCGTCTCGAAGGCTCCGCCCGACGGGCGCTACGCCGTGCGCCGAACCCTCGGGCGCTTCGGCGTCACGCACGTCGTCCAGCCCGCCGCGCGGCGGTAGCGGTCACAAGCGCAGCAGGCCCGCGCCCCAGGTGTACCCGCTGCCGAAGGCCGCGAAGAGGACCAGCGAGCCGGGGCCCGCGCGGCCCGCGATGAGGGCCTCGGAGAGGGAGAGCGGGATCGACGCGGCGGTGGTGTTGCCGTAGCGGTCGATGGTCGTGACGACCTTCTCCATGGGGAGCTCGAGCTTGCGCGCGACGAGCTCGTTGATGCGCAGGTTGGCCTGGTGGGGCACGAAGAGGTCGACGTCGGCGGTGGTCTTGCCCGCCTCGGCGAGCACGGCGCGCGACGCCTCGGGCATCTTCTCCGTCGCCCAGCGGAAGACCTGCTTGCCGTTCATGCGCGTGTACTGGCGGCGCTCGTCGAGCATCTCCTTGGTGATGCGGTCGGGCGAGCGGCCCGACGAGGGCGCCTCGATCCAGAGGTCGGTCGCGCCGCGGCCGTCGGCGCCGAGCGTCAGGCTGAGCAGACCGCGGCCCTCTTCTTCGGTCGGGCCGAGCACCACCGCGCCCGCGCCGTCGCCGAAGAGCACCGTGACGTCGCGGCCCGCGTCGGTGAAGTCGAGGCCCGTGGAGTGCACCTCCGCGCCGACCAGCAGCACGCGCTTGTAGACGCCCGCGCGGATCCACGCGTCGGCGATGGAGAGCCCGTAGAGGAAGCCCGAGCACTGGTTGCGGATGTCGAGCGCGGGGATGCCCGGCAGGCCGAGCTTGGCCTGGAGGAAGCAGCCCGTACCGGGGAAGAAGGCGTCGGGCGAGAGCGTCGCGAAGATGATCGCGTCGATCTCCGAGAGGGCCACGCCGGCCTTCTCGCAGGCCATCTTGCAGGCCGGCACCGCGAGGTCGCTCGCGAAGACGCCGTCGCCCTCGATGTAGCGCCGCTCGCGGATGCCCGAGCGCTGGACGATCCACTCGTCGCTGGTGTTGAAGAGCTTCGCGAGGTCGTCGTTGGTGACGACCTTGGAGGGGACATAGTGACCGACGCCCAGGATCGCGCTTCGCCGCATAGCCCAGCGGTCTGCTTGAGCGCGGGCGATCCGTCAACGGTCGGCGCCCCGATGGCGGAGCGAGCAGCGGGTGAACGAGCCGTGGTCGCCGCGCAGCACCTCGAGCCGGGCCGGGATGCGCTTGCGTAGCTCGGGCACGTGCGAGACCACGCCCACCATGCGCGCGTGCTGCGGCAGGCGCTCGAGCAGCTCGATCGCGCGCTCGACGGTGTCCTCGTCGAGCGCGCCGAAGCCCTCGTCGACGAAGAGCGACTCCACCCGGATGCCGCCGGCCCAGGCCTGGAGCACCTCGCCGAGCCCCAGGGCCATCGCGAGCGACGCGAGGAAGACCTCGCCCCCGGACAGGCTCGCCGCCGGGCGCGCCGCGCCGCCCACGTAGCTGTCGTCGACCACGAGGTCGAACTCCCGCCCCGTCTGCGCGCGCTCCTGCCGGCGCAGGCGGAAGCGGCCGTCGCTCATCGCCTCGAGGCCCGCGCTCGCGCTCGCCACCACGCGGTCGAAGAGGTCGAGCAGCACGTAGCGGCTCAGGCGCACCCGCGTGGGGCCCTTGCCGTTGGCGACCTCGGAGACCCGCCGCACGCGGCCGCTGCGCGCCTCGCTCGCGCCGCGCGCCTCGGCCGCGACGAGCAGGGCCCGGCGCTGGTGTTCCATCGCCGCCAGCGACGACTGCGCGACGCCGAGGTCGCGCTGCATCGCCTCGAGCTCGTCGCGCACCACGGACTCGCTGCGACCCGGGGCGGCGGGCGCAGGCTCGTCGGCCCCCAGGCCCGCCAGCGCCTCGCGGTGCCCCGCCTCGGCGCGGGCGCGCGCC
>JAQBQI010000525.1 GCA_028287085.1 Myxococcaceae bacterium | reverse complement strand
TCGCGGCACCGCAGCAGCGCCAACTACTGCGCGCGGCACCCCGGGCAGCTCGACCCCCGCACCGGCCAGATCTGCCCGAACGTCCTCGGGTCGCAGAACCTCCAGCGCTGACTCCCCCCGTCGCGTGAGCCTCGTGCGCCTCGACCGCCTGCGCTCGCCCGGGGCGCTGGCGCCGCGCGAGTGCGGCGCGTGCACGGTGTGCTGCACCGTCATGGCCGTCACCGAGCTGCGCAAGCCCTCGCGGCGCGCGTGCGAGCACGTCGGGGCGGCGGGCTGCGCGATCCACCCCGAGCGGCCGGCGGGCTGCCGGGAGTTCCATTGCCTGTGGCTGCGCGGGGCGGTGGCGGGCGGCGACGCGGCGCGGCCCGACGCGCTCGGGGTGATGTTCGACTACTTCGTCACGCGCGCCACCGGCGAGGAGCACCTGCTGGCCTTCGAGGTCTGGCCCGGCGCCCTCGACACGCCCGAAGCGCGCGCGCTGCTCGAGGCCTTCGCGCGCGACCGCGAGGTGCGCCTGTCGTACCGCGACGGCCGCTGGAGCGCGCTGTCGCCCGACCCGTAGCGCGCGCTCACTCCTCCGCGGCGAGGTCGACCCGGATGGCTTCGACCAGCAGCGCGAGGCGGTCGAAGCCGAGGCCGGCGTGGCGCGCGAGGGCCTCCAGGGTCTTGAGCTCGACCTGGCTCAGCCCGTCGGAGGCGCAGGCGATGCCGGCCGCGAGGTAGACGCCCGCCTCGCCGGCGTGGTTGGCGAGCAGCACCCGCCCGACGCTCTCGCAGCGGGCGGCGGCGCCGTCGCGGGAGAGCGACGCGGTGAACCCGCCGAGCATGGCGTCGACGTCGTCGGCGAGGATGGCCTCGTCGGAGAGGGCGAGCAGCGCGCGGCGCAGGTGCGAGCGCTCGGCGCGGTCGAAGCGCCCGTCGGCCTGCGCGATGAGGAAGCCCGCCTCGAAGACCGCGCAGAAGAGCTGCGCCGAGGCGGGCGACAGGCGCGACAGCCACGGGCGCGCGTCGAAGCCGGCGGCGAAGCCGGTCACGCCGTCGGCGGCGTCGGCCGCGGGGGCGCTGCGCTGGAGGTGCTGCGCCAGCGGCTTGAGCCGTCCGAGCAAGCGTTGAAAGCCCATCGTCGGTCGACCTTCGCGCGCCGCGGGGTCAGTGGGGGAAGGCGCCCTTGAAGTAGAGCCCGACGCCGACGCCGACGAGGAGCAGCAGCGCGACGACGGCGACGAGCGCCGCCGGGAACTTCTTCCCCTCCGGGGTCGCGCTCGGCGGCTGCTCGAGCTTCGCGTACGATTGCGAGCGCACCAGCGAGGTGCCCTGCGTCGACGGCAGGCTCATCGGGGCGGGGCGCTCGGAGATGGGCGCGTCGGGGGCGTCGCCCTCGAGCTCGTCGGCGAGGTTGCCGGGCGGCGTCGAGGCGGTGGCGGCGGCGCCCTCGAGGGGCGACTCCCACGCGATGCCGACGCGGCTCGGGCGGCCGCCGTCGTCGAGGAGGTCGCTGGCCCACTCGCCGACGTTCTCGAAGTCGCCGGCGTCGAGGGGGCGGGCGCCCTCGGCGTTGGGGTTCGAGCCCGCGGTGCCCGACTTCTCGGCGGGCGAGGGGCTGTGCGGGTCGTCGAGCGAGGTGAAGCGCAGCAGCTCTTCCTGGATGAGCTGGTCGATGACCGAGCCGTCCTTGCGGGTGAGCGTGGCGGCGCCCTTGCGCTCGGCGACGACCTCGTTGACGACGCGCGCGAGGTCTTGCGACCCGACGCGCATCTTGTTGCCGAAGATGAAGTTGAGCAGCTCGTCGCTGAAGGCCGCCGCGTCGGCGTAGCGGACCTTCTTGTCCTTCGCGAGGGCGATCGCGAGGATGTTCTCGAGCTCGGCGGGGATGTTCGGGTTGGTGGCGCGCAGCGAGGGCACCACGGCCTGCTGCACCATCTTGACGGTCTGGTAGTCGGTCTCGCCCTGGAAGAGCTTCTTCCCGGCGAGCATCTCCCAGAGCATGATCCCGACGGCGAAGATGTCGGCCTGGGCGTCGGCCTCCTGGCCCATGGCCGTCTCGGGGGCGAGGTAGCTGAACTTGCCCTTCACCACGCCGGGCTCGGTCTTCTCGACGGAGTGCGCGGCCTTGGCGAGGCCGAAGTCGACGATCTTCACCTCGCCCTGCCGCGAGATCAGCACGTTGGGCGGCGAGATGTCGCGGTGGACGATGTGCAGGTCCTGCCCGTCGGGGTCGTGCAGGTGGTGGGCGTACTGGAGCCCCTCGCAGACCTTGATGGCGATGTGACAGGCGAGGGCGGTGGGGAAGGCGACGCGCTTGTGGCGGAGGTTCTCGACGAGGTGCTTGAGGTTCACCCCGTCGATGAACTCCATCACGATGAAGTAGGTGTTCTCGACCCGGCCGATGTCGAAGACCTGCACGATGTTGGCGTGCGAGAGGCGCGCGCTCAGCCGCGCCTCGTCGAGGAACATCCGGATGAACTTCTCGTTCGACGCCAGGTGCGGCAGGACGCGCTTGATGGCGACCTGCTTCTTGAACCCCGCCACGCTGGTGGCCTCGCCCCGGAACACCTCCGCCATGCCGCCGGACTCGAGGCGTTCGGTGACTCGGTAGCTGCTCTGCGCCCGTGCTTCGGAGGCCATGGGATGGGGTTTGGACTCGATCCTGGAGAGGGAGAAGGGATGCTGCAACGACAGTGCCCCGACGCCCGGAGGGGTGTCAAGCAATGGTCCGCGATGCGCGTTGACCCGATCGCCTCGCGCGCGGTAGGCCCTCGCCGCGCATGAACGGCCATCGCGGGTGCGGCTGGGGACATCGTTGTGGCGGCCGCGTTCCCGCCGACCCGGGCGGCGGCCCGCGGCCCTTCGCGCTGCCGGGCGACCCCGAGCACTTCCGCCGCGCGCGGCCCTTCGACCTCACCCACCTGCGCCTCGACCTGCAGCTCGACGTCGGCGCCAGGGCGATCTCCGCCGTGGCCGCGCTCACCTTCGCGCGCCGCGACCCCGCCGCGCGGGTGCTGCCGCTCGACGCCGTCAACTTCGAGGTCGCCGCGGTGACCCTCGCGGAGACCGGCGCGGCCCTCCCCTACGCCTACGACGGCGAGACGCTCCAGGTGACGGTGGGCGAGCTCGCCGCGGGCGCCGTGGTCGTGCGCTACCGGGCGACGCCGCGGCGGGGGCTGTACTTCCTCGCGCCCGACGCCGACGCCCCGCTGCGCCCCGCGCAGGTGTGGTCGCAGTGCCAGGACGAGGACGCGCGGCATTGGTTCCCGTGCCACGACGCGCCCGACATGCGCATGAGCACCGAGCTCGTGGTGGCCGCGCCGCCCGGCTGGACGGTGCTCTCCAACGGCGCGCTCGTCGGCCGCCCCGACGGCGCGTGGCACTGGCGGCACGACGCCCCGCACCCGAGCTACCTCGTCTCCCTCGTCGCCGGCACCTTCTCCGAGCTCGACGCCACGCGCGACCCGGCGCTGCCGGTGCGCTTCTACGTCGACCCCGGCCGCGAGGAGGAGGGCTGGCGCTCGCTCGGCCGCACGCCCGACATGATCGCGCACTTCAGCGAGCTCACCGGCGTGCCCTACCCGTGGGCGAAGTACGACCAGGTGACGGTGCACGACTTCATCTTCGGCGGGATGGAGAACACCTCGCTGAGCACGCTCACCGAGCGGTGCCTGCTCGACGAGCGCGCGGCCCTCGACGCCACCGCCGACGACCTCGTCGCGCACGAGCTCGCGCACCAGTGGTTCGGCGACCTCGTGACCTGCCTCGACTGGTCGGAGGCGTGGCTCAACGAGGGCTTCGCGACCTTCTTCGAGCACCTCGACGTCGAGCGCAAAGAGGGCCGCGACGCCTACCTCTTCAACCTCAAGCAGCACGCCGACGCGTACTTCGGCGAGGACGGCGAGCGCTACCGCCGCCCCGTCGTCTGCGCGACCTGGGGCGCGCCCATCGACCTCTTCGACCGGCACCTCTACGAGAAGGGCGCGTGGGTGCTCCACATGCTGCGCAGCGAGCTCGGCGACGCCGTGTTCTGGGCCGGCGTGAAGGACTACCTCACGCGCCACCGCGGCCGCTCGGTCGAGACGCGCGACCTCGTGCGCGCGCTCGAAGACGCCTCCGGGCGCTCGCTCGGCGCGTTCTTCAAGCAGTGGGTCTACCAGGCCGGCCACCCCGAGCTCGAGCTCGAGGCGCGCTACGACGCCGAGGCCGCGCGGCTGCACGTGACGGTGCGCCAGACGCAGCCGGTCGACGCCGTCACCCCCAGCTTCTGCCTGCCGCTCACGCTCTCCGTGACGCTCGCCTCGGGCGCCGAGCACACGCACCACCTTACCCTCGACGACCGCGCGCGGGTCTTCGCGCTGCCGTGCCCGGCCGAGCCCCGGTGGGTCGCGCTCGACCCGGGCGGGGCGCTGCTCGCGAAGGTCGCCTCGAAGCTGCCCGCGGCGATGCTGCGCGCGGCCCTCGCGGGCGACGGGCGGGCGCTGGTGCGGTGGCGCGCGGCGGCCTCGCTCGCGAAGCACGACGACGAGGCCA
>JAQBQI010000524.1 GCA_028287085.1 Myxococcaceae bacterium | reverse complement strand
CCGCGACGAGGACCGCGGGGTCGCGCCCGCCAACCCCTGCTTCGGCTACCTGCCCGTCGCCGCGGACCCGGTCACCACGCGACCGCGCGGCGCGGACGTGTTCGCGAGCTTCCACGGGATGCAGATGCACGGCCCCGCGACGCAGCCGGCGGCGTCGGCCGACGGGATGCTGCTGCCGGGCGGGGTGGAGTACCTCTCGCTCGACGCGGCGCCGGGCGAGCGCGAGCTGGCCGTGACGGTGACCGTCGACCCGGGCGTCGCGCCGCGGGTGCGCGTGGCGCGGCTGCGTTGAGCGGTCGGAGAGGCGGAGAGCGATGAAGCGGTCATGGAGCGGGCTGGCGTGGGCGCTCGGCGCCGTCCTCGGTGGGTGCGGCGGTGGCGCGGACGTACCAAGCGACGCGGGCGCGGTGGACGCCCCGACGGACGCGGCGGAGGTCCGCGACGTCGCGAGCGGGGCGGACGCGAAGCCCGCCGCCGACGCGGCGACGACGGGCTGCGAGGGCGTCCGGCGCAGCTTCTGGACGTGGAACCTCCGGGTGATGCCGCCGCCCGACGTCGAGCTCGCGGCGGGGTGCCGCGCGGCCCGCCCGCACGTCTTCGTGTTCGCGCCCGACGAGATCTGGGGCGCGGGGCTCGACGCGACCCGCGCGGAGGCGATCGCCCGCGCCTTCGAGGAGTCGGCGCCCGCCGACCCTACCCGCGGGATCTACGCGATCGAGACGGGGATCTTCGGCGACCCGCCGGACCTCGACGGCGACCCCCACGTGGTCCTGCTGTACCAGGACATGGGGATGTTTCGCGGGTTCACCTTCGACGGCTTCTTCCGCGCGCTCGACGAGAGCGCGACCGACCCGCACTCGAACGCCACGGAGATGCTGCACCTCGACGCCGTGCGCATGGACCCGACCAACGAGTACATGCTCGGCGTGGTGGCCCACGAGTTCGTGCACATGCTCGCGTCGCAGTACGGAACCGAAGACGTCTGGCTCTCGGAGACGCTCGCCGAGGCGGGCATGGTGCTGACCGGCTACCTCGGCGACCTGCGGCTCGCGCGCGCCTTCGCGGCCCGCCCCACCGCGCCGCTGGTGGGCAACGCCGCGGGCATGGACTACGGGCCACTCTTCCTCTTCGGCGACTACCTCGTCGAGCGCTACGGGGCCGCGGCCATCGGCGACGTGGCCCGCAGTCGGGCGCGCGGCGTCGCCTCGGTCGAGGCCGCGCTCGCGACCCGCGGCGGCGGCACCTTCCGCGCCGTCTTCGTTGACTGGACCGTCGCCAACCTCGTCGACGCGGCGCGCCCGCCCTACGGCTACGCGGCCTTCGACGTCACGACCGAGGCCGCCGCGACGCGGCTCACCGCGGCGATGCCCGCGAGCGCCTCGGCCCCCGCCTGGGCGGCCGGCTACTCACTCATCGACTTCGGCGCGGCGACCACGGCCGCCGAGGTGACCATCGACACGTCGTCCTTCGGGGGCCTCGTGGTCCACGCGGCGGTCTACGACCCGGCGGCGCGCGCCGATGCGACGGTGACGGCGATCCCGCTGACGGGGGCGACGACGACCGTGGGCGTGACGCTGCCCGCGGGCCGTCGGCGCCTCGCCGTCGTGGTGGCCAACGCCTCGGCGACGGCGGCGCCCTACCGGGTCACGGTGACGACCCGCTGACCGCCCTTGGCGCCTCGATCCGCGAGGAGCCCCCGCCTACCCCCGCGCCGCCTCCGCGCTGCCCTCCCGCCAGATGACGTAGCGGTCGCGCCCCTCCTTCTTCGCCGCGTACAGCGCCGCGTCCGCGCGGCCCATCACCGCCGCCAGCGCCTCGTCGCCCTCGCGCAGGCCCGAGATGCCGATGCTCAGCGTCACGTCGATCGCGCCCGCCGCCGTCTGGAAGGGCCGCTGCGCCGTCGCGCGTCCCAGGCGCTCGGCCGTGATCCGCGCGCCCTCGGTGTCGGTCTCCACCAGCAGCACGCAGAACTCCTCGCCGCCCCAGCGCGCCACGAGGTCGACCGTGCGCACGTTCGCCACGAGGCGCCGGGCCAGCTCGGCGAGCACCTCGTCGCCCGCCGCGTGCCCGTGGCCGTCGTTGATGCGCTTGAAGTGGTCGACGTCGACCATCATCACGGCGAGGCCCCGCCGCGTCCGGCGGCTGCGCGCGATCTCGCGCCCGCCGAGCTCCTGCATCGCGCGGCGGTTGCGCAGGCCCGTCAGCGCGTCGGTGCTCGCGAGGCGGGTGAGCTCCTCCTGGAGCTCGCGCTGCCGTTGCAGCGCCGCGGTGAGGCTCGCGTTCGCCGCGGCGAGCTCGGCGTTGCGCGCCCCCTGGAGGTCGGCCTCGCGGCGCGCGGCGTCCAGGCGGTGCTCCAGCTTCAGGTAGCGGACCATCTCCTCGGTGCGCCGGTCGGCCGTCGCCTTCCCGAGCTGCTGGTGGCGGCGCAGCGCGCGCAGCGCCGCGGGCGCGTCGCCGAGGGCCTCGTGCACCCGCGAGAGCAACCCCATGTGCTGCGCGACCTCGCGCTCGAAGCCGTTGCGCTCGGCGTGGGCCAGGGCCGCCTCGAGGTGCGGGAGCGCCTCGGACGGGCGCTCCGCCTCGACCAGCGCGCGCCCCAGCAGGCCGAGGTGGCGGGCGAGCTGGAAGGCGTCGCCCACCTCCGCGAGGATCACGTTGCTCTCCAGGTACTTCTGCGTCCCCTCCTCGACCCGCCCCTGGCGAAACCGAACCCCCCCTTGGCCGCCCAGGATGAGCGCCTCGCCGCGGCGCCACCCGAGCGCGAGGGCGATGGGCGTCGCCTCCTCGTAGCAGGCCAGCGCCTCGTCGTAGGCCCCGCGCTTCGCGACCGCCCCGGCGAGGTTGTTGAGGCACAGCGCCACGCGCTCCCGGTCGCCCAGCTCGCGAAAGAGCGCCAGCGCGATGCGCGTGTATTCCTCGTAGGGGGCCGCTTCTTCCAGCTGTCCGTGGAAGTACCCGAGGCTGCAGAGCAGCACCCCCTCGGTGTGCCGGTCGCCCGTCGCCTTCGCGAGCTCGAGCCCCTCGCCGAAGGTCTCCAGGGCCCCCTGGAGGTCGCCCACGAGGGTGAGGGCCTTGCTCTTGAAGACGGTGACCTGCACGCGCACCGCGGCGTCGCCCGCGGCCCTCGCCGCCGACTCGGCCTCGGCGAGCGCCTCCAGCGCCTCGACGGTGGAGGTCGCCTGTAGCAGCGCCGCCCCGTACGACAGCGCCGCGACGCCGAGCCCCGCTCGATCGGGCTCGACGCGGGCGCGGGCGCACTCGGCGGCGAGCCGCGACTGCGTGGCCGCGGGCGCGCGCT
>JAQBQI010000518.1 GCA_028287085.1 Myxococcaceae bacterium | reverse complement strand
TGCGCGCCACCAGCGCCAGCCGCGCGCCCCTGCGGCCCAGCGCCAGCGCCAGCGCGCGGCCCAGTCCCTGTCCGGCCCCCGTGATCACGATGCGAAGTCCTGTGATGTTCATCCGACGTACCTCCTTCGGTGCTCACAGCCTGCGTCGCCCCCGACAAGGGGTTGTCGGTTCTGCCAATGCGCTGTCATCCTGCCAAGGCATGGACGCCGACGTCGCCGAGCGCCTCGCCGCCAACATCCGGGCCCTGCGCGAGGCGCGCGGGCTCACCCAGTCGCAGCTCGCCCGCCAGTCGGGCATGCCGCGCGCGACCTGGGCCAACCTCGAGAGCGGTGGCGCCAACCCCACGCTCGCCGTGATGCAGAAGGTCGCCGTCGCCCTGCAGGTCTCCTTCGAGGAGCTCGTCGCCGCCCCGCGCGCCAACGCCCGCTTCTTCGCCCGCGACACGCTCCCGGTGCAGACGCGCGGTCAGGCGACGGTGCGCAAGCTCCTGCCCGACCGGGTTCCGGGCACGGAGATCGACCGCATCGCGCTGCCGCCGGGCGGGCGCATGACGGGCGTGCCGCACACCCCCGGCACGCGCGAGTACCTCACGGTCGAGGCCGGCGAGATCGCGCTCACCGCCTCGGGGCAGACCTGGACCCTCGCCGTCGGCGACGTGCTCGCGTTTCGCGGCGACCAGAAGCACTCCTACGCCAACCCGGGGCGCGTGCCCGCGGTGGGCTTCTCGGTGGTGATGCTGCGCCCGGTGGAGTGAGCGCCGCGGTGGCCCCGACCGCGGGGTCTTCGCTAGACTGCGCGCCCGCCATGAACGCACCGCACGCTCCGACCGAGCCCGCCGCCCCCCGCCACCCGCCGCGCTGGGACGCCGACGACCTCCCGCCCGCCGCCCTCGACGAGGCCGACCAGCTCGCGCTCACCCCCGCCGCCGCGGCGGCCGTCGTCGCGCGCCTGCCGCTCACCACCCGCTTCGGCCTGCGCGCGGAGATCACCCCCGTGCAGGCCGCCTTCCTCGCGCGCCACGGCTACCTCGTCTTCGACCGCGTCGCGTCGCGCGAGGAGATCGACGCCATCCTGGCCGAGGTCGACCGCGTCGAGGCCGAGCTGCTCGCCGACGGCCGCCGCAAGATCAACGGCGTGCCGGTGTGGTTCGGCCTCGACCCCGACGGGCGCGACTACCTCTTCCGCATGGGCTTCACCAGCGTGCTCTCGGAGCACCTCTCGCGCTTCGTGCACGACGCGCGCTTCGAGCCCGTGCGCCGGCTCATCGGCGACGACGCCCGCATCGGCGAGCGCGAGAAGGACGGCGTCGTCTTCAACCGCTACGTGCGCGCCGAAGGGAGCCTGCGCCCCGACCTCGCGTGGCACACCGACGCGCTGCGCGACGTGTTCTACAACCGCCGCATGCCGGGCCCGATGCTCAACATCGGGCTGCACTTCGACCGCATCCGCCCGCACGAGGGCGGCCTGCGCCTGCTGCCCGGCACGCACACCCAGGGCGTCGCCTCGACGCTCCTCCGCAAGGTGCACTTCGTCTCCAACCGCAGCGACGCGCGCGAGGTCCCGGTCGAGACCTGGCCGGGCGACCTGACGGTGCACGACGGGCGCATGTGGCACCGCGTCGAGGGCTCGCCCTACGCCGGCTGGAAGGGGCTGCGCCGCAGCATGTACGTCCCCTACGTGATCGACCGCTACCAGCCCAAGGACGAGAACAGCGCGACCCCCGCGTACCTCCGCCTCTTCGACGCGATCATGCAGCTGCGCAAGAAGGCCGCGAAGCGCGCGCGTTGACCCGCCGCGCGCGATGGGGTTCCACTCCGCCGCGATGCTCACCGATCGTCGCTTCGCCTTCGTCGGGGCCGGCAACATGGCCGAGGCGCTCATCCGCGGCCTCATCGCCTCCGGCGCCGTCCCCGCCGCGCACATCACGGCCTCGGGCCGCCGCCGCGAGCGCGTCGAGCGCGCCGCCGAGCGCCTCGGCATCACCGCCGCGTCCGACAACGCCCACTGCGTCGCCGGCGCCGACGTCGTGGTGCTCTGCGTGAAGCCGCAGGTGCTGCGCCCCGTGCTCGACCAGGTCGGCCGCGACATCCCCCCCGGCGCCCTCGTGATCTCGGTCGCCGCGGGCATCCGCGCCGCCGCCATCGAGGCGCAGCTCGCCCCCGGCCAGCGCGTCGTGCGCGCGATGCCCAACACCGGGGCCATCGTGCGGCAGAGCGCCACCGCCATTGCCGCGGGCGCGAGCGCGACCGAGCACGACCTCGACGTGGCGCGCGAGATCTTCGACCGCGTGGGCCGCACCGTCGTGGTCGACGAGGGCCACCTCGACGCCGTCACCGGGCTGTCGGGCAGCGGGCCGGCGTACATCTTCCTCATCATCGACGCGCTCGCCGACGCGGGCGTGAAGGTGGGCCTCTCGCGCGACGTCGCCCTCGAGCTCGCCGCGCAGACGGTGAAGGGCTCGGCGCAGCTGCTGCTCGAGACCGGCGAGCACCCCGGCAAGCTGAAAGACCAGGTGACCTCCCCCGGCGGCACCGCCATCGCGGGGCTGCACACGCTGGAGGCGGGCGGCCTGCGCACGACGCTCATCACCGCCGTCGAGACCGCCACGCGGCGCTCGAAGGAGCTCGGCGACGCCGCCGCGGCATACACCCACAAGTAATCCGAGGCGAGCGCGATGGGGCACACCGACGGGCTGGAGATCAGCCACGAGACGACGTCCAACGGCGACGGCTGGGAGCTCTCGCTCCGCAGGACCGTCGCCCGCCACGCGCGGGCGCACGACGACGTGGGGCCCGCGCGCCCCGTGCTCATCGTGCCGGGCTACGGGATGAACTCCTTCATCTTCGGCTTCCACCCGACCGGTCGCTCGCTCGAGCACCACCTCGCGTGGCGGGGCTTCGAGGTGTGGAGCGTCGACTTCCGCGCCCAGGGGCGCTCGCGCTCGACCGGCGGCGCCATGACCGGCTGGGGCCTCGCCGAGCTGGCCACCGTCGACACCTCCGCCGCCGTCGCCCACGTGCTCGCGCGCACCGCCACCGGGTCGGCGCAGGTCGACCTCATCGGCTGCTCGCTCGGCACCGCCATCATGCTCGCCCACGCCGTGCTCGACGACCGCGACCGCCTCGGCTCGCTCGTCGCCTTCGGCGGCCCGCTCCGCTGGACCAACGTCCACCCCCTCGTGGCCGTGGCCTTCCGCTCGCCGCGCCTGGCCGCCGCGATCCCCTTCCGGGGCACGCGCCGCCTCGCTGCCATGGCCCTGCCGCTGCTGCTCAAGACCCCGCTGCTGTCGATCTACCTCAACCCCAGGAGCTCGGACATGAGCCGCTGGCGCGAGATGATCGCCACCGTCGAAGACCCCATCCCCCAGATCAACGGCGAGATCGCGCAGTGGATCCTCGACCGCGACCTGACGATCCACGGCACCAACATCACCTCGGCGGTCGAGGGCCTCACCAACCCGCTGCTCTGCGTGGTCGCGCGGCAGGACGGCATCGTGCCCGTCGCGACGGCGCGCTCGCCCTACGTGCACTCGGGGACGGCGGTGAAGGCGATGCTCGAGGTCGGCGAGGTCGAGCGGCCGCACGCGCACGCCGATCTCTTCCTGTCGCGCGAGGCCGAGGCGCGGGTCTTCGAGCCCCTGGCGCGTTGGCTGTCCCGACCGACTTCCGGGATCGTCGGAGTGTGATAAGAGCGGCGCTCCCATGAGCGACCCCTCCAAAGCCCCCGACGACTTCGCCGCCCTCTTCGAACAGTCCGGAGGCGTCCAGAAGCGCAGCGGCCCCGCCGTGAAGGTGGGGGCCCGCGTCGAAGCCATCATCGTGCAGATCACCCGCGACGCCGTCTTCGTCGACCTCGACCAGAAGCGCCAGGCGTACATGGACCGGGCGGAGATCCTCGGCCCCGACGGGCAGCCCACGATGAAGGTCGGCGACAAGCTCGTCGCCCACGTCCTGGAGATGGACCCGAAGTCCGGCTCGGTGCGCCTCGGCAAGACGCTCGGCAAGGGCGGCGACGTGGGCTCGCTCGAGCTCGCGCGCGAGCAGGGCATCTCGGTCGAGGCCAAGGTCGTCGCCGTCAACAAGGGCGGCGTCGAGCTCGAGGTCAACGGCATGAAGGCCTTCTGCCCGACCTCGCAGCTCGACAACCGCTTCGTGCAAGACCCCACGACCTTCATCGGCAAGACCTACCAGTTCAAGGTCACCGAGATCCGCGAGGGCGGCCGCAGCATCGTGCTGTCGCGCCGCGCCCACCTCGAGGTTGAGTCGCGCGAGGCGATGGACCGCCTGATGACCACCCTCGCCCCGGGCGCCGTCGTGAAGGGCACCGTCACCGGCGTGCGGGATTTCGGGGCCTTCGTCGACCTCGGCGGCGTCGAGGGCCTCGTGCCCGCGAGCGAGCTCTCGCACGACAGCCACGTGCGCCCGAGCGACATCGTCAGCGTCGGCGACGCGATGGAGGTGCAGGTCAAGGAGATCCGCGGCAGCGGCCGCGACACCAAGATCACGCTCTCGCTCAAGGCCCTCTCGGGCGACCCCTGGGACGCGATCGAGGTCGTCGCCCCGGTCGGCCGCGTGGTCGCCGGCGCCGTCACCCGTCTCGCCGACTTCGGCGCCTTCGTGCGCCTCGGCAGCGGCATCGAGGGGCTGCTCCACGTCTCCGAGCTCCCGGGCCGCGTCGACCACCCCTCCAAGGTGCTCGCCGAGGGCCAGGCCATCCTCGTCGTGATTCGCTCGGTCGACCGCGCGACCAAGAAGATCTCCCTCGCGCTCGCCGCCGACGGCGCCACCGCGGGCGCCGCCGCCCAGGCGATGTCGCTCCCGGTCGGCACCATCGTGAAGGCCACCGTCGACCGCCACGAGACCTTCGGCATCTTCGTGCAGGTCGAAGGGTCGCGCGGCCGCGCGGGCCGCGGGCTCATTCCGATGTCCGAGCTCGGCGTGCCCCGCGGCGCCGACCTCCGCAAGCTCTTCCCCGAGGGCGCGAGCGTCACCGCCAAGGTGTTGGAGACCGGCGAGGGACGGCTGCGGATGTCGATTCGCGCCATCGGCGCCGACGAGGAGCGCGCGGCCTACGACGGCTACCAGCGCACCACCAAGGGCCCCGGCAAGACCGGCGCGACCCTCGGCGACCTGCTCAAGGCGCGCGTCAAGAAGTGAGGCCGCGCGGCCGCGCGAGCAGCAGGTAGAGCAGCCCCGGCAGGGCCGTCGCGAGCAGGAAATAGACGGCGAGGTAGGCCCGCGGCCGGCCGACGACTCCCAGCGTCGGCAGCCTGCGCGCGACCCACGGGCTCTCCACGAAGAGCCCGTCGAGCGTCGCGGAGAGGCGCGCGATGTGGGGGATGCCGCGGGCGTCTTCGGCGAAGAGGCCGAAGTCGCGTCGCCGTCCGCCGACCACCGCCGCGCGCGGCGCGGGCAGCAGGAAATACCCGAAGTGGCGGCCGTCGCGCTGCGCGAGCTCGATGTGCATCGCGCCGCCGGTGTACCAGTAGAGCGGGGAGATGGTGGCGCTCGTCACGTCGCGCCCGAGGTCGCCGTGACGGACCCGCTCGTCGAGGCGCGCCAGGCTCGTGCGCCCCGCCGGCGTCATCGGGTCGACGTACGGCGTCTGCGCGGAGAGCGGCGCCGGCAGCGCGAGGCACGCGGCGAGGCCGAGCGCGACGATCCAGCGGGGTCGCATCAGCGCGGCTGCCACGGGTCGCGCAGCAGGATGCCGAGCGCGAGGAGCATCGGCGCGACGAAGCCCGCCCAGTAGCCCGGGCGGGGGCCGAGGGAGCGGCGTAGCGGCCAGGCGAGCAGCGCCGTCGCCGCGACCGACAGCGGCGCGATCACGGTGGGGAGGTACTCCGCCCGGACGGCGTGCTTGATGCCGACGAGGACGAGCACCCCGAGGCCGTAGGGGAGGATGAGCGCCGCCGCGGCGACCGCCGCCCGCGCCGGAGGGCCGAGGGCCTGGTAGCGCCGGTGCAGGAGCAGCGCGGCGACGAGGAGGCCCGCCACCGCCGCGGCGAGCGGGGCCAGGAGGTGGGCCTGTTCGAGCACGGTGTGGTTGGTCCGCAGCGCCTGGGCCGAGGTGACCTCGCTCGCGGCGAACCAACAGGCCGCCGCCGCGACGACCGCGACCAGCGGGGGGCGGCCCGCGAGCGCCGGGAGCGCGATGAGCGCCGGCAGCAGGACCACCGCCGAGACGTGGGTGTTGCAGGCGTGGGAGACGAAGAGCGCCCCGCAGACGAGCGCGACCCACGACCCACCGGAGAGCGCGAAGTGGAGCAGCGCCGCGGCGGCGGCGGCGGAGAAGAGGAAGGTGAAGCTGGTGTCGAGCAGCGGCGAGCCGCGGAGGTGGGAGACCACCAGGGCGAGCGCGAGCAGGGCCGCGGGGGCCGCCGCCGACGGGCGCGTGTAGCGCCAGGCCGTCACGAAGACGAGGCCCACGCCGGCGGACAGCGCGGCGAACACGACGCGGAAGACGGCCGCCGAGGACGTGCCGCCGAGGTCCCAGGTGGCCATGAGGACGTCGGGCCAGACGGCGCCGTTGAAGAGCAGCACCGACGAGGAGACGCCGATCGTGGCGCAGCGACCGAAGACGAGGCAGTCGATCAGCGACGCGAAGGCGCCGGTCGAGAGGTCGGGCGTCGGGTTGGTGGCGACCAGCCAGAGGTACGAGACGACCGCCGCGACGAGGGCCCCGAGCGCCTCGGTCCAGCGGGCGGGACGCGGCCCGCCGACGGCGAAGAAGCCCGGGCGGCCGGGGCCGTCGCAGTACCGCGCCGCCGCGAGCGCGCCGCCGACGACGGGTACCAGCAGCAGGTTGGTGGGGAGCGGACCCATGGGCATCGGGGTGTCGGGTGTCGTGGAGCTGAAGGCCCGTCCCACCCCGGGCCCGGAAGCACGCGCCGGTCTGCCTCGCTGCGAGGCGTACGCCGAGGCGGCGGGCGTCGACCGTGGCGTCGGCGGGGGGCGTCGTCTCCGTCGGCCGAGCGCGGTCGGTCGACCCTCGTATCACACCCGCTGGAGCCCGACGCGCGACATGGATGGCGCGGCGGGGTGTGGTCCCGCCCACGCCGAGACCCGCACGCGAGCGGAGCTCCTGCGCCCCCCCCGATCACATCCCCGTGCGGATGTCCTCCGAGACGCCCGTCGCGCCGTCGGGCGCGTCGCCGACCGCGCCGTTGCGCCCGCCG